>JAOAJJ010000127.1 GCA_026414245.1 Candidatus Bathyarchaeota archaeon | reverse complement strand
TCCCCGCCGTGACTGGTGAGGGAAGGGATCAATCAAGCCTTTCTCTGCCAGGGGTTCAAGAGGAGCTTCTTGAAGAGCTGTATAAGCTCGGTAAGCCGCTAATACTGGTTTTAGTGAACGGTAGACCATTGTCTATAAGGAGGGCTGCTGAAGCAGCATCAGCCATAATTGAAGCATGGTTCCCGGGAGAAGAAGGCGGGGCAGCTATAGCTGATGTAATTTTCGGAGATTATAATCCCGGTGGAAAACTGCCCATAAGCATTCCGCAGGACGCTGGCCAAATACCGGTTTACTATAAGAGGCGGGCTTCATCCTTCAGGGATTAGGTCTTTATGAGCGCAAAGCCGCTCTTTCCCTTCGGGCATGGATTAAGCTACACAAAGTTCGAGTACTCAGCGCTGAGAATAGAGCCGGAAAAGGTTGGGCCGGCGGGCAAGATTTCAATAATTTTTGAAGTCAAGAATGTTGGTGATAGGAAAGGGGATGAGGTTGCGCAGCTATATATCTGTGATGAATTTGCCTCTGTAGCTAGACCCGTAAAGGAGTTGAAGGGCTTTAAGAGATTAACACTTAATCCTGGAGAGAAGAGAGAGATTGTCTTCACGCTTTTTGCTGATCAATTAGCCTTCTATGACCGCTACATGAGACTCATAGTTGAACCTGGAACCTACAATGTTATGATTGGAAGTTCCTCCGAGGACATAAAGTTAACTGGCAGATTCGAGATCGTCGGGGAGACAAGAGTTTTATCATCAATAAATAACTTCTTTAGTGAAGTCGCTGTCCGGTGAGAAGAGAGAAGATCCTAAATTAACGTATAATCTCTTTTTTTAATTATGAGGAATCTGGGTGTAAACTGCATTGTTGAATAAATTTGCCTCTGCCGAATCCCAAGCGCTATCTCTATAAACTCAGGTATCACTTTATAGATTAGTTCAGCGGTAGGCTGACCCCAATAGATGCCGGGACAGAAAGTATCTATGTAAACATAAAAATTTTGCCCATAATATTGGAATAAAGCTTCTTTCGAGTTGCCATACTTCGGTTTATTGAGAACCTTAAAGGGCCAAAGCTTACATGCTAGTGGCTTATTGTCCTGCAGTCCGCAAAGCCATTTTCCATCTGGAGCCATATAGAGAAAAATACATGAGCCGTCGGGTTTCTTCCCTATGTAAAATTTATTTAGCCCAGATTTTGTGAAACCTACACCATACTTCTTTGTTATATTCAGCCACTCATTAAAGGTTAAAACTACCTCAAATTCTCTGCAGCATATTCCACAGCCGTTGCAGCGCCATAGGGATACATGGCTCCAAGGTATGAAAGCCATACGCTGCTCCCTATCTTCCCTATTTCTGGAAAATCTGAATTAATCTAACTAATAAATTTTCACTTCACTTTATCGAGAAATCTTTCACGCCATCTGGAAGAATAATATTGGGAGGGAACCTTGAATCATTAAGATCGATAATTAGGGTTTCTCTGGAAGCAGATGAATTCAAATTTCCTCATCTTCTATAGAGATATAATGTGTGTGTTGGGAAACCTAGAAACGAGTTTTCGCAGAAGCGTTCCACCTTAACGGGTTTCCAGCCTATTATTTCATAGTCGTGGGAAACCACCCTTGCACCCTTCTTTAGTTCAGCCTCCAGCTTCGGCCTAATTTTTTCGTTTGCGCTTGTCGTAAGGTACAGGTAGACGACGTCAGCCATGCTTATGTTCACGTTGAAGATGTCGTCATGTATTATTTTAACTCTATCCTGCAGATTCATCTCGATCACCTTTTTCATAGCTTGCTTAACCAAGTCTTCCCTCAACTCTACGCCTATGGCGTAAGCGCCGAACTCCTTAGCAGCCATTATCACAGGCCTGCCGTCGCCAGCCCCTAAATCAACGAATATTTCCCCCGGTTTTAGTTCAGCCATTTGTAGAAGCCTGCGTATAACTGGTTCAGGGGAGGCAACGAAAGGTGATATGAACAAGCGATTTCACCTCTTACTTTTTCTAAGTAATTGTTAAAGCATTATTTTTATCTTACGCTTATCCCTCAGTTAGAATCTTTTCTTCAAAGATTCCCGCTCAGCCTCAATTATAAGCTCAAACAGTCTGTCGGTTATAGTATTCTCCTTCAACAATATTTTTTTAACATCATTTAATCCGAGTCTCCTTCCGGAGAGCGCTATAACGGCGGCTTTACCATATCTGGAGGTGAGCTTAGCGGTTTCAAGAGCGGCTTCCTTGAGATACTCTTCAATCCTAGTTAATTTTTCTCCTTTCTTCTCCACCAGAGAGTAAGCTTCCTCCTCCTCAACCTCAAGAACCCCTATCTTAGATGAACCACACTTTGGGCAAAACAGTTTATCTGGCAGATCTTTAAGGGTTATCATCTCTAAGTAATCCCAGCACTCAGTGCAGACAAATGTTCTCGCCTCATTCAAGAGCCTAGCCTTGGCCGACTCTACCAGAATTCTACGCATCTTTTCTGGAGGTATAAGGTCAGTCTTCATGCTGACACGCTCTATTCCGACACGCGCTATTGGGGTTGCCTCGCCGCCAGTCTCAATCATAACAACCTCTATTTCACCACGTCTTATCAAGTCTAGAACGTTTAGAAGATTTCTTAAGTCCAAGTCCTTTGTGAAAACTTCTTTTAAAGCTTCCTCGTAGATTACTGTGTCCTCAAAGCTCTTCACCAAGTTTCTTAAGCTTACACTCTCAAAGTCAACCCACTTTTTTATGGCGCCAAAACGTCTAGCCACATGTATCAAGCGCCTCTTAAATATGCCGGTTTTAGTGACAGCCTTAGTTAAAATCTCTTTCACCTGATCCTCACTTGCGTCTTTAAGATCCATAAGTATGTCGATGACAGTTTTAGCTTTAACCTCACCCATAGTCTGAATAAATATTCTATACGGATCATGCTGAACAATTATTGAGTAACCGGTTAGCTCAGATATCATGTGGCCTAAAATCTGGGCTAAAGCCCTATTAGTTAGCGACCCGAAATTGCATTGGAGTATAATGAAGTCCTCCCATTCCTCAATAGTTACACGTTTATCTGTCGGAGCTGGATAACCCATCTTAACATGTTCCACAGTCTCAGCTATAGCTTCCAGTATTGTTTTCTCGTCAGCCGGGTATCTTTTATATAGCTCTTCAGCCACTTTCTCAGGGTTTAAGCCAGCTTTCAGATTCTCTTCTACGAAAGCCCTTATTGCGCCAACCTCCTGAGCGACCTCGAACGGTACGGGTATCTCCTCCCCAACCCAGCTTGGAATGGCTCCAGTCGGGTCGTCGACTGACTTAACATATATTTTATCAGAGTCCAGATTCACTATTTTCCATGGGCTGCCACGTATTATGAACTTAACCCCCGGCTTACCATACTCAGCCACAAAAGCCTCATCTAGTAAACCCACAGCGGTATCAGTCTCCCTATCGATGACAAGGTAATGTTTCTCGTCCGGTATCATTGAAAGATTCTCGAAAAAGTATTCGAAGAGGTCCTTCGATCTGCGGGGCTTAAGAACTAAACCGTCCTCGAAGGACACCCAACCGAGCCTTGGGAATCGATTATGCATATACTCTAGAACACGCTTTATATCATCCATGTTCAGGTTCCTATATGGGTAGGCTCTGCTGTAAACTTCATATATTTCGTTGAACTTTAGGCGCTTCTTCTTCATTAAAAAAGCCGCTATTTGATGTGTAAGCACGTCAAAGGGTTTTTCTGGAACATCCACAGGCTCGAGCTCCTCCACATAGGCTTTTCTGCCGATAACCATGGCTTCTAGTGTGTCATCTGAATCCATCGTCACAATCACGCCGTTTGCCACATGCCCAATCCTATGCCCGCTCCTGCCAACACGCTGAATTAGGCGGGTAACTTGCCTTGGACTCATGTATTGGATAACCAGATCTATTCTGCCAACATCTATACCCAGCTCTAAGCTGCTTGTGCAAACCAGTCCACGTAATTCGCCCTCCTTTAAACCTCTCTCAGCGGCAATCCTAGAGGGTTTAGCTAAAGAGCCATGATGTATAGATACCGGAAAGTTTACATC
>JAOAJJ010000126.1 GCA_026414245.1 Candidatus Bathyarchaeota archaeon | reverse complement strand
TCTTTTGACATCGCTAGAATCTCGTCCAGCACATCAGTTGTCACTTTATGCAGCGGATAATTGTCACATATTTGGACCACTTCAACCCCAAGAAGCTTAGCACTTCTCAATAGACCTGTAGCGTCTAAAGTTTTCTTAGGCTGAGGGTAATGTGGGACGCCAAAAGACCATGGGAATGTGTAGGAGCTTATGCCCAACCTCACTTCTAACCACTCCTATAAAATAATCATTTAACTCTTGTTTTGCATTTTAATTTAGTTTTTTGCAACTTCTGCTTAGAGCTAGAAGCCAACTCTACGGAGTCCCTTTAAGGAAAACATGGATAAAAATAGCTTTAGGAAACCATTTTTCTCTACACTTTTAAGGCTGCTGAAAACAAAGTTTAAGATGGTTATAATCATATTTTGTTCAGGAATAATGTGATGGGGTTCAATATGAGAGCGCACCGATCCAGCTTTATGCTTCTAACATCTCCTGATCGGTGTCGCGGATGCGGATTATGTGAGCTTGTATGCTCAATTTCACATGGCAATGGTGCTCGACCATCTGCATCGAGGATTAAAGTTCTCAAGGATAGAGAAAAACACGATTTTAGGCTGCTAGTCTGCCTTCAATGCGTTAACCCTAAATGCGTGGAGGCGTGTCCTAAAAAGGCAATATGGATTGATGATGGGACAGGGGCTAAGATCATAAAGGAGGATGCTTGTGATGGCTGTGGACTATGCGCCGAAGCCTGCCCATTCAAATCTGAGGATAATTCTGTGATCTTTAAACATCCATCCAAAAGAATATACGTGAAGTGCGATCTCTGTTATCAGCGTAAAGAAGGACCCATATGCGTGGAATTTTGCCCCTCGCAGGCTCTGACTCTGAAAGGGAGATGATCTTGAGCATGCAATATGGATGGATAGGCACTATTCTACATATCGACTTACTGGCGGAGCGCATTAAAACCATAGATACAATGAAATACGCTGAGGAGTACATAGGCGGCAGAGGTTTAGCGGCGAGATTAGCCTGGGAGTATGTCCCTGTGGGGGTTGATTGCTTTGACCCGTATAATCCGTTAATAATAATGACGGGGCCTTTAACCGGGACTCCCGCACCAACATCGGGTAGAGTTATATTCGCCAGCGTTTCTCCAAGAGTATATCCTAAACCTTGGTATACGCATTCAACTATGGGCGGCTTCATAGGATCAGAGATAAAATACGCGGGTTTCGATGGGCTTATAATTACTGGAAAAAGCGAGAGACCAGTTTACATATGGATAAGGGACGACGAAGTCGACATAATGCCAGCTGAAGACCTATGGGGACTAACCGTTAGGGCCACTGTGGAAAAGCTCCGGCGTAAACATGGGCGTGGGATTGAGGTGGCTTGTATAGGTCCTGCTGGAGAGAGACTTGTCAGATACGCTGCAATATCTCATCCTCCCGAAAATGCATCAGGCCACAGCGGCTTTGGAGCCGTTATGGGCTCCAAAAAGATTAAGGCCATCGTAGTTAAAGGTACTGGAGGTGTAGGTGTAGCTGAGCCGGAGCGTTTCCTATCAGCCTGTAAGGATGCTATGAAGCTTTCATGTGTGGGCGCAGTCGACTATTTTCTGCGTGAGGAAAAACCTACACCTATATGCAGCCACAGCTGTAGCGTAGACTGCCGTATAGGCACGCTTATATCGGATGTGCCCAAAAGGTTTAGTGAGGGTGGGATAAAGAATTATCAGGTTTTCTGTATAGGTAACATATGGGTTTCATCTAAACCTGTGGCTGGATATGAGGGTGGCGGGGTCAAAGTGCCGCCTATAACCGGGTGGAACCCATGTGACGGCGGCTTGGAGCTTCACATGTTATGTGACGACTTAGGATTAGATTTGTGGGTTCTTTTAACTTTACAGCCATGGTTAGTTCGCTGCTTGGAGGTCGGCTTAAACTTGCTTAAGGAGCCAAATCTAGATCCTAGGGATCCCCTCTGTTTTCGCCGTTTGCTGGAGAACATAGCCTACCGTAGGGGTCTAGGCGATATACTGGCTGAGGGTCTCAGAAGAGCTCTCGATAGACTTAGGGATGAATTACCAAATGAAATCGTCAAGTTAGCTGAGACCTTAGAATTTGCTTATGGTTTTCCAGCCCATCGAGAGGGGCGAATATGGGATCCGGAACCCCTGCCGTTCTGGCTGGTCTCGGCTTTAATGTATGCTACTGAGAGCAGAGATCCAACAATATGCACACATACCTCTTTCCTGCATCTGGCCGAGCTATATCTCGATGACAAAGATGCTTTTCTACTTAAACTTAAACCTATAGCAGCTAAACTATGGGGGTCGGAGAAAGCAATTGAGCCAAGTTTTGAGTATAAAGTCCCCCTAACAATATGGTGCCAACATAGACATATAATCCTCGACTGCTTACCTCTCTGCGACTTCGCCTTTCCAAGACTGATTAAACCCTTCAAAAGCAGGGAGGAGTGGCTATCTGCGGAAGATGTTTACGGAGATTTAGGTATAGAGGCTAAGCTCCTATCTACATGTACGGGCATAAAATACTCGACGGAAGACCTCGAGAAATCAGCTGAGAGAACCTTTAATCTGGAAAGAATGATTTTAGTTGAAAAGTTCGGCAGAAACAGAGAGATAGATGAAATAGTGGCAGCACATTTTCAACTCCCATGTAGTACAGATGGGACCTACATAAGCATAGAGAAATTCAAGGAACTACTTACAGAATACTATCAAGCGAGAGGATGGTGTAAAGAAACTGGAAAACCGCTGCCAGAAACCTTGAGAAGAATTAAACTGAATATCTGAAGAGTTTTAGCAGCATATAAGAGAAAAACCGTCGTGGATAATATTCTTTTAACAACATTTATAATGTTTTCTCGATACAATATTTATGTTAAGCGGTTTTTCTGCCCAACATAAATATATATTTTAGTTTAATCTTTCTCTAAAATAGAAGCATCCGTGGTTGCTGGGTATGGTTGTCGAAAAATTTGTTGAGAACGTCCCAGACTGGGAGAATCCAAGGGTCACTGGCATAAATAAGGAGCCGGCGCATGCAACCCTTACCCCCTATCCTGATGAGGAGAAAGCGCTCGCATGCTTAAAAGAGGGTTCTCCATGGTTTATATCGCTTAATGGTGAATGGAAGTTCAAGTTATGTGAAAACCCTTATGTTGTTCCAAGGGATTTTTATAAGCCAGAATATGATGCTGATGGCTGGGATAGCATACCCGTCCCCAGCAACTGGCAGATGTATGGGTATGATAAGCCGATATATTTGAATGTTCGATATCCCTTCAAGGTCGATCTGCCTAGAGTTCCACGAGACTGGAACCCGACGGGGCTATATCGCGTAGAATTCATTCTTCCGGAAGAATGGTTTGATAAGCAGATTTTTCTCGTCTTTGAGGGAGTTAACTCAGCTTTATACGTTTGGGTTAATGGGGAAATAGTTGGATATAGCCAGGACAGCAGGCTGCCGGCGGAATTCAATATCACACGCTTTGTTAAGCCGGGCAAGAATCTGCTGGCAGCCATGGTTCTGCGGTGGAGCGACGGAAGCTATTTAGAGGATCAAGATATGTGGCGTCTAAGCGGCATTTTCCGTGATGTTTACCTCTATTGTGCGCCAAACCTGCACATAAGAGACTTCTTTGTTAGAACATTCTTTGACAGCAATTATGAAGACGCAATCCTAAAGGTTAGGGTTAACATAAAAAACTACTCAGATAAAAAGTCTAAGCCGCACCTCCTAGAGATAAAACTGTTTGACCATGAGAGGCTTCCAGTCTTCAGTGAGCCGATAAAAAGATTCATCGGCGAGATAAATCCTAGAAGTGAAGCCGTAATCGAGATTGAGCATAAGGTTTCTAAGCCTAGAAAATGGTCTGCTGAAGACCCATACTTATACACCATGCTTCTAACACTTAAAGATGAGCATGGAAACGTTATGGAAGCCGAAAGCTGCCACGTGGGCTTTAGGCAGATAGAGATCAGGGATGGGCGCATACTGATAAATGGGTCTCCAGTTTATTTCAAGGGCGTGAATAGGCATGAACATGATGAT
>JAOAJJ010000125.1 GCA_026414245.1 Candidatus Bathyarchaeota archaeon | reverse complement strand
CATTAAGCAGATAGCTAACGGCTCCTAAAGGATGAGTTGAGATCATGCCGAAAAGCCTGCACATACTCATCACAGATAGGTGGAATCTATAAAATATAAAATTTGCCACTAAACCCAAAATACAAAAAAATTTTCTCCGGCGAAATTTCACTAACCCTAAATGTATTCAATAATCGAAATTTAAATATGAAAGACGCTCCCTTAAATCCTTAAAGAAACTGTGAGTCAAGGAGCCGCCGTACCAACCCCTATCCCTGCTCGTAAAAATAAGGTTTTAATTCTTCCCCCAATTCTCTTAAAAATTAGGACCCCCTCACCCTATTTTTCAGCCAATTTTAAGCAATCTTTATCAATCAATAAACCTCAAATTAAAGAGCCTTAAAGCAGCTTGAACTAAAGTCTCTTAAACCCAACTTGGAAAGCGAGAAAGTTTGGTGGGCCCGACCGGACTCGAACCGGCGACCCGCGGGTTATGAGCCCGCCGCTCTAACCTAGCTGAGCTACGGGCCCTACCACAGCCCACAACAATTCTCAAAAGTATATTTAATAAAACTTATCCTATTTAAGAATATTGCTAAGCCAAAATTCATACGCCTTAAAAATCAGCCAAAAATAACCCCGAGGGGAAAATTCTAAGTTAAACTTTAAATACTCCGGTGAATATTCAGAGATATGGCGCCGCCAGATCTAAAAGATACCGAATGAGCCGCCGTCCACGCATCTAAAACGTTGCGTGGACGAGAGCTCAGTTCGGTAGAGCAGCGGGCTCCTAAAGGGTCTAGTCAGCCCCTGGAGGCTGAGGCTGTTAACCCGTTGGTCGACGGTTCGAGTCCGTCCGGCGGCGCCACATATAATTTTGGAATAAACTTTGGGCTCATCTATCTAGCCCAACGCTTTTGGTACCGTTCTCTTCCACAATGGTTCTTCGCCCCCCATCATATAATTCTGCCATAAAAATTGGAGTTGATTTAGGAATCCGTTATTGCTGATTGCCAGAATAACCCGCCTCCCCTCCCATCGCCGCAAACCCCTAAGAGGAAAAAGAAAGTTTGCAAGTATAACGTTTTTAAGCCGGTTGACCACAATATCTTTCTTTAAAATTAAAGCGCCCTTCTTTGAGCGTTAGGAGACGGCTTTATGAAGGTGATAGATCCCATACCTGTGCAATTAAACTTAGAGGAATTTATGAGGTCTTCCGCGGCGAGAGGGCTGAGGGAGACGGATGTAGCGCGCCTTATGGATAAGTGCCGCCCATTAATTGAGCCTAAAGCCGTTTATGCCTTTCTGAAGATCGTCGAAATTAATGATGACAAGGTTCTGTTGAGCAGCGGCCACACCCTTAAAAGCATAATCTTGTCGGACATGTTAAAACCGGGACAGCCAGTTGTCCCGTTTGTGGCGACAATAGGTCCTAAGCTTGAGAACCATATATTAGAGAACGCTAAAGGAAGCATGCTTCAAGCCTGGATAATGGAGAAGATAGGAGACTACGCCCTAGAGAAAGCCGTCGGATACGTCAGATCCCTCATTGAGAGAGATCTAGGTGGCTCCGCCACCAGCTTCGGCCCTGGAACGGGGACAGGCAAGCTATTCGGCATCGAACAGCAGGAGATACTTTTTAGAATTCTGGAGCCGTCTAAAAACATAGGGGTTCACCTGACGCCTAGCTATCTTATGGTTCCGAGAAAGTCGGTCTCAAGCGTCTTAGCTGTCACGGAGAAGGAGTATGTTGCCTGCCAATACTGTCCAAGGGAGAGATGCGAGAATAGAAGAAAACCGTTCAGCGGAGAATATTTCGCCGTTAAATGTGAAACTCTAGTTTCATATAATAAATAATATTTACAACCATATGAGTACACTCAATTTCCCCTCTCTCCGGATGCTTGAAATATGGCGAGCCTAACCTTTATCTCCATACCATGCCTATTCAACAACTCTAATCTGGCGAGAAACTCGCCGCAAAACAGATCAAGATTAATGGAATGTGGGAGTGGAAGAGTTTAAGAGAAACCTTGGAAGGATGGAGAAGAGTTTATGATGGTATAATGGGCTTATGAGCGAATAAATCCATCACTTACAGAACTGTCTGCTCCTCTACCATTGTTTTTCTTAAAGAGTGATTCTAGCTAGCTTCCGTTCATATTGGATGCTAATCCTTAAATATTTTCGTTTCATCTTAATATGTTGGAGTTAGCGGACAGGCGGCAGTGATATTATATTGGAGCCTTTGAAGAGGGAGTTTCTGGAGCTTCTTGATAGGGATTTGGAGTTTCGTTATGCTGTGGCAGGGTATTTGGGGTTGTCGGAGATCCTTAAGAGGCTTGACACAATAGCTGAGGAGCAAACCAACCTCAGAGAAGAGCAGACTAAGATTTGGAGCGAGATCAGAACCCTCAGAGAAGAACAAACTAGGATTTGGGAGGAGATCAAAGCCCTAAGAGAAGAACAAACCAAGCTTAGAGAAGAGCAGACTAAGATTTGGGAGGAGATTAAGGCGCTCAGAGAAGAACAAACTAAGCTTAGAGAGGAGCAGACTAAGATATGGGAGGAAGTTAAGGCGCTCAGAGAGGAGCAAGCCAACCTCAGAGAGGAGCAGACTAAGATATGGGAGGAGATCAAAGCCCTAAGAGAGGAGCAGCTGAGGCTTAGGGAAGATATGAAAAGAGGTTTTGAATCTATGAGGAGACACATCGACGCCTTAGGCGCCAGATGGGGCATTATAAGCGAGCAAGCCTTCAGGGAGGGGCTTAGGGGAATTCTCGAGGAGGAGCTTGGGTTGAAGGTTGAAAAGTGGGTTAGACGTGATGATGGGGGCTTCGTATTCGGCTATCCGAGCATCATAGACGTAGACCTAGCAATACATGATGGAAGAATAATCCTGGTGGAGGTTAAATCGCATGCCGATAAGAGAGACATCTACGACCTAAAAAGGAAGGCGGAGTTCTATAAGATTGTTGAGGGAAAAGAGCCGCATAGGCTAATAATTGTTACACCTTACGCTGACGAAGAGGCGCTGGAAGCAGCGGAACAGATGGGGATAGAAATATACACAAGAGTCTAACCCTATGATCTGAAAGTGAAGTTCTAATAATGGTTCTGAAAAAGAGGGACTGTATCTACCTTGATTAGGGTCTCAGCCAATAGAGTAAACCCAGGCGTATAAACACATAACGGGAAGAACATCTCAAGCCTATTAAACCCCTCTAACACCGCTTGCATGAGAGCCACATCTAAACCACTACCCTTAAAGCAGTCTCCCTGTTACTTTCCTTAAGGGCTTCCACAATCATAAACTCTTTCTTCTTAAGCAGCCTCATAAACTCCTGGTTTAAAGATATAATTTGATGTATTCCGAGGGAAGATTCCTCAACCTATCCTGGGGGACTTATTGATTTGCAAAGATGCTAGAGGTTTTGGCGGAGTTTAGTGTGAAGGGCTCCTGGTAAACTTTATATTCTGAAGCTGGATAGCCACATATAGCGCATCCCTCCATATTGTCCATGGTAATCATGCGTGAGGATGCTTGGATCTAGCAGTAATATTGCCCACATATAACGAGTCTGAGAACATTAGAGACCTGATACTGGCAATTGAGGGGCTTAAAATTAAGCCCTTAATCCTAGTTATAGATGACTCAAGCCCAGATGGCACAGGTGAAATAGTTAAAGACCTACAAAAAGAATTCGGCAACATAATGCTTGTGGTTAGACCTTGTAAATTGGGTTTGGGCTCAGCCATCATAAAAGGCTTTAGAATTCTAGCTTCTCTACCGAGAAAACCGGAATACGTTATCACTATGGATGCGGATTTCTCCCATGACCCAAACGATATACCTCGGCTACTACAACATGCTAAGAAAAGCTACGACCTAGTTGTTGGGAGCAGATATGTTAGAGGTGGAGCCATTAAAGGCTGGAGCCCTATACGAGTAATTATAAGTAGAACCGCCAATAAGATGGCAAAAACCCTCATAAGGCTCCCGGTAAACGACTTCACAAGCGGCTTCAGATGCTACTCGATGAGATACATTATTAAGGCGTTGCCGAGACTTAAAAGCCGAAGGTTCGAGATACAGATAGAAACATTAAAGCTAGCGCAGATGCTGGGAATGAGGG
>JAOAJJ010000124.1 GCA_026414245.1 Candidatus Bathyarchaeota archaeon | reverse complement strand
TGACGTCGCGGTTTCGTCTAATCTCCTCCACAGTCCCATCAACATTTATGAACATCTCGTCTCGACCCGTAATTAGGCTCGGCCACTTCTGGTTTGGCCGGGAGAACTCAATCATCCCCTGAGACTCAATGTTTATAAGGGCGTATATTCTGGTTTCAGCGTTTCTTATAACGTATTTCTTAAAGCCCAGAAAGTTTAGTTCTCCCGTAGACCCCGCATCTAAGACTGTTGTGCTGCCCTTAGCTAGGCACGCTAAATCGGGGTTGACGGCTATGTGGGCGATCCCGTAGCAGCAGTGTACATGGAGGTCTATTAGCCCAGGGGCAACTATTAGCCCGGATGCGTCAATAGTGTATCTGGCTCCAGTAGCATTTATGCCTCTACGCAGATCAGCGATTTTACCATTCTGTATGGCTACATCCATAACCTCTTTAATTCCCTGCGATGGGTCTATAACTAAACCATTTTTCACAACTATGTCATACATTCAATTTCACCTCGCGGTCTTCCAGACATATTTTCCCGCAAAATCTCTTTTATTCTCTCAGCTATTATTGCTTCATCACCATCTTGAAGGCACTGCGGATTAATAATTATCTGGTTTCCCGAGTGGTGAGCGTATATTGGCGGGCTACCTTCAAGAAGCATCCTATGGATTTCAGCCGCAGTTATACCGAGAAGGCTCTCATTGAAAGTTAACCTCGCCCTCGGCCAGCCTTGCGCCGAGTACTCGTGCTTAGATGGATCCGGCATCATCCTCTCAACACTAACATGCTCGCTGGAGAGCTCTCTAATGAAATATTGGACTATTTCCTCCCACCTTTTCTTTCTGGCTTCGACGGCTTCAGGCGTATAATGCTTCAGGGCGACGAGAAGCCCCACAATATCTTCCTTACTGACTTTCATGGGTCTGCCCATATAGTGATGAGGAGAACTGTGCGCAACTATAGCCCTTATTAGGTCAGCCCTACCTATAACGAAGCCGGTATCATTAGGTCCACGAATATCTTTTCCACCACTAAAAACAACTAGATCAGCGCCCGTCGCTGCAATATTCCTCAAGTTCTCAATTGGAGGAAGCTCCGCGGCGGCATCCACGATAACAGGAACATTATGCTTTTTTCCAATCTTCACAACCTCTTTTAAGGCTTCTAGATCGCATCCTTTTTTCGAGGTGAAGAATATGAACGCTATAGCTGCGGTTCTCTCGTTTATGGCTCTTTCTATGTCCTCCGGAGTATAGCCCTGCTCGGTTCCAACCTTAATTATCTTTGCGCATGGAATAGCTAGGTTTCTAACGTAGGGATTATCTTGCATGGCTGGCACAATAACCTCGTTTCTAGGAAAATTTATGTATGGTATCTTAGCCATCTTCTCAGGATCATCCCCAGTCATACATGCAGCAACGGCTAAAACTAATCCTGCTGCAGCGCCAGATGTTACGCAGGCTGCTTCAGTACCGGTTATCTCAGCTATTATCTCGCCAGCCCTCTTCTGAAGCTCATCTATATTGACGAAGGCCTTCGCAGCTTCGCTCATCGCTTTAACTGCTTCAGGCAATATCACTGAGCCGCCGAGGAAAGTTACTGTTCCTATAGCATTAATTACACGCTTTACGCCCAGCTCATCGTAAATGCTCATCAGCTGATCCCCTGAGTTTTTAATCACCATCGCCTGCCTTTAAGGCTTGTATGCCACGGCATCTATCTCCACTAAAACATTTTCTCCAGGCCTAGGAAGCTTAACTACTTGAATGCATGTTCTGGCTGGCGGGGTCTTAAAAAATGAGCTATAAATCTCGTTAACCTCATCGTAATAATTTATGTCGGTTAAGTAAACAGTGCATTTTAAGACGTTATCTAAGCTGCTTCCAGCTTCTTCAAGTATGGTTTTCATGGTCTCCATAACTCTCCTAGTCTGCTCTCTTATTCCACCTTCAATAACTTTACCGGTTTTAGGGTCATGGGGGCCTATTCCCGAGATAAATATTAAGTCATTATAGATTACCGCTCTCGAGAGAATATTGCTTTGACCTATAACCCTTACGTTCTTAGACATAAGCCACCACTTCAACATGTATTTAGGGCGTAATAGCGTTACTTAAGATGGGATATAAGATTTATTCTTATATCGATACTGAATATTAGTATTAGCGGAAGAGCGCTGGAAGGGTGTTGAGGATTGGTTTTGCCAGCTAAGGTGTTTGAGATTAAAGAAGATGTTAACCTGTTCTTTGCCGCTCAAAAGCTAAGGAACTATAGCGAGGAAGAACAGTATACTACTGTTAGCGGCGAGACCATAAGCCTAGTCTCCGAGATAATGGACTTGAAAGTGGGCGGCGACGTTATCTCCGGGATCTTCAGCAGAGATTTTATCCGGAGCCGAGTCTACAAGCGTAAAATTGTGGAGACTCCGGTTACAGAGGAGTCCCCATTCTGGATTAAAAAATTTAATGATAGATTCTTCCTAATAGTCTTAGCCCCCTCAACCGCTCGCGGACTAAAAAAGCTGCTAACAAACTATGTTGCAAACAAGATTAGCCGGGTCCTATTCATAAAACCTAACATTATACTTGAGGTTGAGATCCCTCATGAGAGGCTTAAGGCTCTACATGAATCGAACCCCCAAGCGACTAAGCTAATATGGTTTGACAACGTTGACATACCTGGCGTCGAGAAGCTCTGTTTAGCTGGATCAGACCTCGCGGACACAAGCTTATATCAAGAGTATCTTAAGCATGGGAAAATATGGTATGTTGTCTTCGAGGTTCAAAGAAGAGGCATAGTTATCGGAGTTACGAGAAATTGCGTGGTAACGCTCTTCAGCAAAAGTTCAATTGAAGAGTTCGTAAACTACGTGATGGAGGAAATCCTTCCATTAATAAGGTGAAAACCACTCTAATCCTTAAATATTTTCCCCAAATACAATTAAGTGTCTTTGGGGTGATTTAATCTTGGCTAAGGTTAAGATAAGCGTTATAGGAGCTGGAAGCATAGCTTGGTCAGCAACCCTAATACGCGACCTTTCCTTAATGAAGGGTTTATGGGGCAGCACGGTTACGCTAATGGATATAAATAAGGAGCGCTTAGAGGTGATTTATAATCTCGCCAGAAGATATTCTTCTGAGGTCGGTGCTGATTTAAAGATTGAGAGAACCATGAACCTTCAAGAGGCTATTAAAGACGTCGACTTTGTGATAAATACTGCTTTAGCCGGCGGCCACAGCTATTATGAGAAGATGAGGGATATATCCGAGAGGCATGGATATTATAGGGGCATTAATAGCGTCGAGTGGAACATGGTTTCAGACTATCATACTATATGGGGTTACTATCAGTTTAAGCTCATGATGGATGTTGCCAAACTCATCGAGGATCTCAGTCCGGAAGCGTGGCTTATCCTCCTAGCAAACCCGGTTTTCGAGGGCACAACCCTCCTTTCTAGAGAGACTAAAGTTAACGTGATAGGTTTATGCCACGGGCACTTGGGGTACTGGGAGATTGCGGGAACTTTAGGGCTAGATCTAAAAGATGTGAACTTTGAGGCTATAGGTTTCAACCATGTAATCTGGATGACGAAGTTTACTTATAAAGGTGAGGATGCCTACCCGCTGCTGGATGAATGGATCGCAAAGAAAGCGGAGAAATATTGGAGGGTTTGGCGCAGAGAGCAGAGAAACCCCTTCGCCATACAGATGTCTCCGGCAGCCGTGGATATGTATAAACGTTACGGTTTATTCCCCGTTGGAGATACCGTGAGGGGAGGGACATGGAAATATCATTGGAATTTGAGGACAAAAAAGAAATGGTTCGGTCCAACTGGAGGCCCAGACTCGGAGGTCGGCTGGAGGATATATCTTGAGGGTCATGAAAAGCAGCTTAACCAATTTATTAGCGTGCTACATAATGCTAAAATCCCATTAACTGAAATTCTACCTCCAAAAATGAGTCCGGAATCCGTTGTGCCGATAATCAATTCTATAGCGAATGATGAGGAGGGATTATATCAAGTTAATACACTTAATAGGGGAGCTATAAGCGGTATCCCGGATAACGTGGCGGTTGAAGTCCCGGCTAAAGGGGATGGTAAGGGGGCGCACAGAATTCAGGGTAGCGGTTTACCGAGGAGCATCATGAACTACGTTATATATCCTAGG
>JAOAJJ010000123.1 GCA_026414245.1 Candidatus Bathyarchaeota archaeon | reverse complement strand
CTCTTTAGGGCAGCCTCCCTCATAACCTCTATGGGCGCCTTTACGCCAGTCCATATCTCGAAGGAGGCGGCTCCTTGATGTATGAGCATGGATAAGCCGTCGATGGTTTTAGCGCCAGCGATCTTAGCCTCTCTAAGAAGCCTCGTCTCTAATGGTTCATAGACTATGTCGAATACGGTTAAGCCGCCATGTAGAAGCTCACGTTTAATGGGTGTTTCCGCATCATTCGGCTTCATACCTATAGACGTGGCGTTTATCACTATGTCAGCATCCCTGAGCTCCACTTCAAGGTGGCTGCTATCCAATCTACCAAATCTAACGGCATCAGCCCCCATATTTAGGGAGCTAATTATGTCCTTAGCCAGCTTCTCAGCCTTTTCAACCGTTCTATTCAAAATTACGAGTTCACGAGCACACTTAGCGAGCGTAAAAGATATTGACCTGGAAGCCCCTCCAGCCCCTAAAACCACAATCTTCTTGTTTGCGGGTTCTTCACCAGAATACTTTAGAGCGTTTAATGCGCCGACCCCATCAGTCGTATAACCTATGAGTCTGCCGCCGCTGTTCAGGATTGTGTTAACTGAACCTATAAGCCTAGCGTTTTCATCTAAATTGTCCAGATATCGGATCACTTCAACTTTATGGGGCATCGTAACGTTTAACCCATGTATACCTAGACTCCTGACGCCGAGGAGAGCGTAGCTAAGATTCTCAGGCTTAACGTTAAACGCCACGTAAACGTAGTCTAAACCTAGGTGCCTGAAGGCAGCATTCTGGATAGCTGGGCTTAGCGAGTGCTCGACGGGATGCCCTATTAGGGCGCAAACTTTAGTTCTACCAGATAAATCTGTCACCATACCCCTAACCTTCTATAAAACTCTTTAACCTCCTCTATCGTTATCTGCCCTGGAGCAGTCTCCAGGTTTTTCCCAAGCGATGCGTAGGTGAACTGGGCGCCGAAGAGGGGTGAAAGAACCCTTGAGAGCAAACCTTTTTCGCCCATAGCAAAGCAGACTACATCCGCCTTCCTGCTGATTTCATAGGTGAATATGAGGCAGCTGACGCTGTCAGCGATGCTGTTAGCCATGGTTACCACCTTACATATATCAGCTCCGGCTTCAATCTGGGCTTTAACAGTTTTCTCCATCTCGTGAAGATGGGGTGTATGCTTAAAGTTGTGGGAGGATACTATAACCTTAGCGTCATACGCCCTAACAGCGTCTATAACTCTATCTAGTCTGCTGGTGGAGAGCTCGACATCGATATACTTGAAGCCGGCTCTAGCAGCGCTGATAAGAGTTTCCAGCCTCCTCTCCTCGTCTAGAACGCACCTCCCACCCTGCTCAACGCTTCTATTGGTCGCTATTAAAGGGGTTTTAGAAAACTCAACTATCTCACCTAAACGGTTTACGTAATCCAGTAAACTATGCCCAAGATAATCTAAACGCAACTCAATTATATCCGCACCGCTTCTCTCGGCGCGACTAATCATCGTAAAAACGTCGTTGAAGCTTTCAGCCGGCACGGGAACGCAAACCTTTACCTTCAACCCAACCACTCTAATATTTAGGGGAATAGAATCACTAAAAGAAAACTATTTTCTTAAACATATAAATTTAATTGGGGGCTTCTAGATGAAAATAGCGTTGTCTCTGGGAGAGAAAAATAACTCGGTTGATAAGTATTATGCTTTTCAGCCCTTAAAGCATTTCATGAGCTTGGCGGAGACGCATATCTGTCAAGCTTCGCCGAAGAGAGGAGAACTTTATTGAAGGCTTTAGATTCCTTCCTTCTAATAGCTCCAATTAAATATTGTATTCTGCCGAAATTTTCCAGAAGTTCTCTCCCGCTCTCCGTTAATTTATAAAGTCTACGATTATTGTCCTCTATGGGTGAAATGAGGTTCTGCTCGATGAGAAATTCTAGGATCTCTCTGCAGTTTGTCCACGAGAGATTACACTTATACATTATGTTTGTGGGCTTGTTAACCCCTTTACCTATTACCCTCAAAACCTCTAGGCAAAGCTCCAGCTTAGACCTCTTACCAACCATAACTTCCACCGAGAAGGGGGTTTCATAAATCCCCCCTAATGAAGTTTATGTAACCATTCACTGTAGATTGCTGGTTACAGAATAAGGTGAAATTCCAATCCGTTTAATAAATGGGAGAGAAAAATATAAAGTGTTGGAATCGAACTGCTGATAAATGTATCCTCCCACTGCGGCGGAGATAAAATATGGTGGTGAAGTGCAAGAGATGTGGGGTAAATAACGCTGAGATTTACTTAGCTCACTCTAACCTTAGGCTATGCCCCGACTGCTTTATGCTCTTAACTGAGAGAAAGGTGAAGCATGCTGTTGAAACATATAAGATGATCTCTAAGGACGATAATATTGGCATCGCTGTCTCGGGTGGAAAGGATAGTTCGAGCCTAGCATATATTCTCAGCAAATCCTTTGAGAAGATCCCCATAACCCTAATTCACATAGATCTAGGCATACCGAACTACTCTCAGCACTGCCTAGAAAAAGTCAAGGAGCTCTCGAAAATAATTGATAGAGAACTCGTGGTCTACAGCCTAGAGAAGGAGCTTGGGTTTAAAATACCTGACTTCAAGGCTACCATCTATGGGAAGAAAATGTGCTCGGCATGCGGCGCAATTAAGCGATACCTCTTCAATAAAATCACATACGATTTAGGGTTAACTAAGATTGCGACTGGACATAATCTCGATGACACCGTTGAAGCCCTATTCAACTCCTATGTGGAGGGTAACGTTGGAGCTCTGGTCAGATTGAGACCTTTTCTGCCTAAAACCCATCCTAAAATGATGCCTAAGATAAAGCCTCTAATAGGTTTAACCGATATGGAATGCCTCATCTACGCCGAATACAGGAACCTGCCAATAAGATCTCTCGGATGCCAGTTCTCGGAGAGCTCTAGAACAATAAGGAGGAAGAGGCTGCTGAACCTGCTCGCTGAGAATATGCCGAACTTTAAGCATACATTTATAAGCTCGCATTTCAGGAGGCTATTGCCATGCTTAGAGACAGCATTAAAGGATCATGAAACCAAAATATATGAGTGCCCTAACTGCGGCATGCCCACATCCCTAGAGGGCGTACCATGCCACTTCTGCAAGATAGTGAGCATCGTGCTTGAAAAGAAAGATAAGCATGCTTCGGAAGCCGGTTGACGGCGCAGGGTTATTCACAAACCCCCTCTTTTCAGCCTCCTATGGAAGCAGGTTTCCTCACCTAGGTGGCATGCCGGACCCCTAGGCTTCACGATGTATAACAGCGCATCGTTGTCGCAGTCGACGAGTATATCCACTACTTCCTGAACATTTCCAGAGGTCTCCCCTTTCATCATAACTTTCCCGTGGGAGCGCCTATAGTAATGGGCGTAGCCAGTCATAATGGTTTTTTCCAGCGCCTCCCTATTCACGTATGCTAAAGTTAAAACCTTCCCGGAATCACTATCTTGAGCGACGACTGGTAGAATGCCGCCTCCCTTCTCAAAGTTCAGATCTTTTAGGCTGACTTCCTTTAAAACCCTCATAGTCTAACTGGCACACCCCTCTCATAGAGATAGCGCTTAACGACCGGTATAGGATATTTGCTATAGTGAAATACTGAGGCTGCAAGGGCGGCGTCGGCTTTCCCGAGAACGAAAGCCTCCCAGAAGTGTTCAGGTTTACCGGCTCCTCCGCTAGCGATAACCGGTATGCTAACCCTCTCAGCAATGCTTCTGGTTAAATCGATGTCGTACCCGTTTTCGGTCCCATCCCTATCTATTGAAGTCAGCAGGATCTCCCCTGCGCCTAAATCAGCCCCCTTAATAGCCCATTCAATCGCATCCATGCCAGTAGGTTTCTGGCCACCATAAGTGTAAACCTCAAACCAGTATGGACCCGCAGACGTCTCCACAAGGTTTCTATCAGCTCTCTTCTCGTATATTCTCTTAGCATCTATCGCTAGGACAACGCATTGGGAGCCGAATACTTCAGCAAGCTCCCTAATGAATCTTGGTCTCTCCACCGCCGCCGTGTTAACCGACACTTTGTCAGCCCCATTACATAAAACTATCTGCGCATCTTCTAGGGTTCTTATCCCGCCGCCAACCGTGAATGGTATATTTATCTCTGAGGCAACCGCCCTAAC
>JAOAJJ010000122.1 GCA_026414245.1 Candidatus Bathyarchaeota archaeon | reverse complement strand
TCAGGCACGTTAATGTTAATATCCCAGTTGTCTGGAACTCAAACTCTTATTACAGTGAGGAGGCTGCTAGGCTGCTCGCCGGCTTCATCGACGTTTACCTACTCGCCTTTAAATATGGTCCCTTTGACTGTGCTAAGAGGATTTCAGATGCGCCTAACTACTGGGATGTCTGCACGAGAAATCACTTATACGGCGGCAAGTATGGTGAGCTCATAATTAGGGTTCTTGTTCTACCAAATCACTTAGAATGCTGCACTAAACATATTCTCAAGTGGATTGCCGACAACCTTGGCAGAAACACTAGGACCAACATCATGTTCCAGTATAGGCCTGAGTGGAGGGCTTATGATGTGCCTGAGCTGCGCAGAAGATTAACGGTCAAAGAGATGGAGCGGGCGATGGATCTGGCTAAGGAGGCTGGGTTAATGAATTTTATAACTTGATAGAGGATAGATGGCTGAGGATCCTAGAGGGAGAGAACCTCGGCGAGCCTATATCTGCTCAAATCTATTTCCTTCTCAGCCATCCACGAGTAGTCTAGGTCAACAGAAGTTATCTCGCCGCCCCTTATGCCAACCATCCTCTTGGACTCCCCTGTAAGCAGCAGTTCAACAGCCTTATATCCGAACTCGCACGCTAATGTTCGGCTTCTAGCGGTTGGGGCGCCGCCCCTCTGGATATGTCCTAAAACCGCCAGCCTAACGTTCTGCTTAGTCTCTCTAGCAATATAGTCGGTTATCTGCCGGCTATCACCGGCTCCTTCAGCCATAACTATTATCTCTGAGATTTTTCCCTCCTCCCTATCCCGCTTTATCCTATCACATATCTTCTCCAGATCCACTTTGATCTCAGGTATCAGAATTATTTCAGCGCCTCCAGCTAAGCCAACCTCTAGGGCTAGGAAGCCCCTACGCCTACCCATAACCTCAACTATGAATATTCTCTCATGGGATGTCGCCGTATCCCTTATTCTATCTATCGCGTCCAAAGCAGTGTTTACAGCTGTGTCGAACCCTATAGTTGTATCTGTCCCCGCCACATCATTATCTATTGTTGCCGGGACGCCTATCATAGGTATGCCGCTAGCCCTATAAAGCCTACTCGCCCCTCTAAATGTTCCATCGCCGCCAATAGCTATAAGCCCATCAACCCCAATACTCTTAAGGAACTCGGCAGCCCGCTCTATTCCCTCATCCGTCTTAATCTCCTCGCAGCGTATCGTCCTAAGAATCGTTCCACCCAAATTTATTATACCGCTAACTGAACGCCTTTCCAAGATGCGGTACCTGCCCTCTAGAAGCCCCGCATAACCTCTCTCAATCCCCACAACCTCTAGACCGCTATATATTGCTGAGCGAACTATTGCGCGTATAGCCGCATTCATTCCCGGAGCGTCGCCGCCAGCTGTTACAACACCGATTCTTCTCATCTTCATTCATTATCCTCGCAAAAATAAATTTGAAAAATTTATGCTATAAGATTGGCTGCTTGCTCCCGGTTATCCGTCGACCATTACTTTATAATTGGCTTAAGTATTCGTATTGGAAGGGGCTCTTCAATCTTTAGGTTGCCGCTCCTAAAATCTTTTATCATAGCCCTTAAATCATAGTTGTAGTCTCTCTCACAGATATCCATGTATTTCAAAGTCTGCTTAATCCCGTAGGAAAAGATTATCTTCAGACTTCTCCTAATCACCTTGCTTCTTAAGCTCCTCTCACTCCACTCATCGAAGATTGAACCTATCCACTCGAAATTATGCTTCCAGCACTTAAACATAAGCTCCGCGTGTGTAGGCGTTAAATCATTTATTGTGAACGACTTAGATTCATATTTTAAGCCTCCCATGGACACGAAGAATAGTGGAACAATTATGCTCTTGAAGGGTCTCAGCTTTGTGACGAGAGATATTGTTAACTCAACATCCTTCTTCTCCTCCCCCGGGAGACCTAAGATTAGCGTGGCGCATGGAACCCAGTTATTCTCGTTTAAAATCTCAAATGCTCTGACAACTATATCCGGCCAATCGTTAGGCGAGTATGGTTTACATTTACCCCTCATGTGAATATCCATTATCCTTGGGCTGCCGGTTTCGATGCCGGTTTGACCGCTCAACCAGTTTGAGCCGCTGAGGTTCAATATGTTAGATATCTCCTCAACCAGGTCAGGTGCGCTCACAACTGATGCTAAAGCAAAGTGGCTTATCCCAACGGTTTTAACCCCTGGATGATTTTTAACCTCCCTAAATAAATTGATCACTTCCTGCTTATTGATTTCTAAGCCCCTCGCCTTATATCTCAAAATATCCTCAGCGTGGAGTATTGGCTGTCTCCCAGCCCTTAAATTAACTTCCACCTCCCTTATAATGTGATCTATCGGCAGGCATCGGAAGCGTTGGAGCGTCGGCTCGCAGAAATCGCATCCACGCCCGCATCCTCTCGCCACTTCAACTATACCGTCTATAGTTGCACCCCTAATAACCGATATCTTATCCTCCTCAACAACCTCACCGTAAACTACTCCAGGCAGATCCTCACCGTTAATCGCCTTTTCGAATAGTGGCCCGACAACCCTCTCGCCTTCACCGATAACAACCGAGTCTATTCCAAGATTTCTCCGCACATGTTCACTCTCTAACTGCCAGGCGCCGGCTCCACCAACAATTATTTTAGGCTTATACCTCTTCACCATCGGATGGTTCAAGATCTCCCTAAACTTTATCGCCATGTAGGCTTCTCCACCAAAGATCTCCGTGAAGGTTGTTGTCGCCGGCCCGATTCCCAGGGGATCGTTTTCAGTTATCCCCAGAACCCTTGTTCTCGGACCGATGACTTTATCCAGATGCTCCGGGTGCGCTACGATAACGTCCTCTCTCCTGAATCCGTAATCCAGTAGGGCTGCTTCAATCTTCCTAGTTCCATTTGGCGCCACAACAGCGGATCCATCTTCGTTTGCCTTGACGGGTGGGCAAAATATTCTAAAATAGAGGCTGTCTGGAATTAAGCCTCTAGGCACGCAGGCGCTGAAACCTAGGAAGATTGCGCCTCCATATTCGCTCATAAGCGTCCTATCTGCTGTAAGAACAATAGTGTAGTCCATACGTCTCGCCGCAAACAACTCTAATGGATGATGTGAACTATCTTTTAATCTATCTTTACTAAGAATATTTAAATTTTAAATTTTATTTGGCGATAAATGAGCGTTCAGGCTTTAAATGCTAGAAGAGTTTGAGGTGAAATTTATCTGGGAGGATGGGGATGAGTAATATATATGGTTCGAGTTCTCCCAAGCGGTGAAGAAGAGCTGCCCAAAGACGTTATAGAGAAATATGTTTGCGCTGGTAAAATAGCTGCAAGAGTGAGGGAGGATGTTAAAAGGGCTGTTAGAGAAGGTATGCTGCTCCTCGAGGTCTGCGAGATGGTTGAAGAGGAGATTAGGAGATTAGGCGGCAAACCAGCCTTCCCATGCAACATATCGGTAAACGAAGTGGCTGCACACTATACTTCTCCCCCAGAGGATAAGAGGATGATACCTGAGGGCGCATTAGTTAAGATTGACATAGGGGTTCATGTGGACGGTTATATTGCGGACACCGCTACGACAGTATGCTTCAACCCAAACTATGAAGGTATGGTATATGCCGCCGAGAAAGCTCTTGAGAACGCTTTAAACCTCATGCGTCCAGGGACTCTCATCTCGAAAGTTAGCTCCGAGATACAGGCGACGATTGAACGCTTTGGTTTCAAGCCGGTGTTAAATCTCACCGGGCATGAGGTCGATCGATATATGATTCACGCCGGCAAAACCATACCTAACGTCCAACACCTCTCAATGGATAGAGTGCGCTTAGGGAGGGTTTACGCCGTTGAACCCTTCGTCACGCTTAGAGAGGCTATTGGAAGGGTTAGGGATGGTCCTGAAAAACATATTTTTAGGCTCGTAAAGCGCAGATCTCTGAAAGATGCTCATCTACAAAAAACCCTCAAGCTCATTGAGGAGAACTTTAAGACGCTGCCATTCGCCGAAAGATGGATAAAGAGATATTTTTCAGAGGGCTATTCCTGCAGGCAAGCCCTCTCAGATCTATTATCCTATAAATGTCTGGTAGCTTACCCGGTTTTCATCGAGGCGAGCTTGAAGCCTGTTGCCCAAGCCGAACATACAGTCTATATAAGTGGGGATGGACCTATAG
>JAOAJJ010000011.1 GCA_026414245.1 Candidatus Bathyarchaeota archaeon | reverse complement strand
TTTGGGCCGAGTCCAGCTTGAGTCCCGACGGCGCCAGTTATCTTACCAACTAGAATACGTTTTCTCCCCTCCCTCAGCCTCTGAATGTATCTGGAGATTTCCCTCATCCAACCAGCTGTCTTAAATCCAAACGTTATTGGCAGAGCATGCTGACCATGAGTGCGCCCCATCATCACTGTATGCTTGTAGTGATTAGACAGGTTAAGTAGAACCATCTCTAAATCGTTAAGACGACGCTCAATTAATTCCAGCGCATCCTTAAGTTGTAGGGCTCTAGCCGTATCGACAACATCGTAGCTTGTTATGCCGAGATGCACATATGCGCCATTTGGACCGCAGACTTCGGCTAAAGCTTTAACAAGGGCCATAACATCATGCCTAATCTCCTTCTCGATCTCTTTTATTCGGCTCACCTTAACATATTTTGTCGACGCCGCCTCCATTATTTTCTCAGCGGCTTCCCGTGGGATTTCACCGACCTCGCTTTGAGCCCAAGCCAATGCGGCTTCAACATCAAGCATCTTCTGGATGTAGTTCTCTTCCTCGAAGATTCTGAGCATCTCCGGGGTGCCGTAGCGCCCAGTATCAATAGGTAAAATCGGCATATTGATTCTCCCTCCAACATGATCTGTAATCTTAAAAACACTTATTAATTCTTTAATGTTAAAGTTTTTATTCTTTTATGGGAGAAGATCATATGCTGAAGAGATTGGAAGAAATTATCGCTGATGCTATAGCTGAATATAATAGGTATAGGTCTCCGGAAGTCAAAGCAGAGTTATTGTCAATATCTGATGATGGGATTAAAATTGAGTTCGTTGGAAGCTTCTGCTATACATGCGGCTTCTATGATTACTTCAAGGATTATAGGATAATCCTGGAGGAGATGGGATTAAAGACTATAATCTCAGATATAGAGGAGACGGATAAGGGGGCAATTGTGATATTTAGGGTTTTAGATGCCTAAGAGATAGAGGCGTCCGCTTACAAGAGGCTTAATGCTGACAGGCTATGAGAGAATCCATAAAGGTAAAGTTGCGAGAAAGCTTAGGCGAAGAGGAGAAATTATGGGAGCTCTGGTAGCAGTTATCTCCAAGAACAATAGAGAAATTAATGCCGCTCTAAAAGCGATAAAAATGCTCAAGGCGCTTAAGCATAGAGGTGGAGACGCTTACGGGATATTCACAGGCGGGATGACGGTTATCGCAAAAGATTTTAGCGAGCTAGAGAGTTTAGTGGAGGTTAAATCAAGTATAGCATTAGGCTACAGCTTCAACAGAATCTTTCCGGAAGATGTCCCGCAGCCTATCGAATATAAGGATTATAAACTATCTTTTGAAGGAAGAATATTCTCTCCGCAATACTTAGGGGCGAGGGATATCGCTAGTCTACTGGAGCGATTCGGCGAAATTAGAGAGTTTGCGAAGAATGTTATCGGGAGGATGAACGGCTCATTCTCGTTCGCCGCTGTTGAGAACGATAAGATTATCGCTGGAAGGGATCCCATGGGAATAAAACCGCTCTATTTTTGTGAGAACGATAAGATTTTTGCCCTAGCATCGGAGCGAAAAGCTCTATGGGCTTTAGGAATAAGTGATGGTAGCATAAAGTCTTTTCCACCTGGAAACCTGGCTGAGATAACAAATAACGGTATGATGCTAAAGCCGATTAGGGTTTTAGAGAAGCCTAAAATAAGATCGATTGACGAGAGTACGGCTTTAGATAAACTATATGATATGATTTCAAGATCCATTAGGGAGAAGACGCTTGATCAAAAGAGTATTTCAATAGGGTTTTCCGGTGGATTAGATAGTAGTATAGTGGCTGCGCTGGCGAGGGAGAGCGGGGCAAACGTGCTTTTAATATCAGTTGGGTTGGAGGGCTTAAGGGAGGTGGAGCAGGCTGAAGCGGCTGCTAAAGATATCGGTTTAACGTTTAAGGCTGGAACATACACAATTGAGGATGTTGAGGACACTCTACCCAAAGTTTTATGGCTGATTGAGGAGGCTAATGCCTTAAAGGCATCGATCTTCATCCCAATATATTGGGCTGCTGAAATATCGTCTAGATTAAATAGTCGAGTTATGCTTTCCGGTCAGGGAAGTGATGAACTATTTGCGGGATACCATAAGTATTTGAAGGAACTTGAAATCTCAATTGAGAGGGTGGAGCAGTCTTTATATAATGATGTTGTGAGATTGCATGAGAGCACCCTTGAGCCAGAGGAAAAAGTATGTTCATCTCAGGGGATAGATGTCAGATTTCCTTATGTAGATTACGACTTAGCGTCCTTCGCCTTAAGTCTGCCAGTAACGTTAAAGATAGCATATCAAGGTGACCCGCTGAGAAAGAGGATACTGAGAAAACTCGCCGAACGTATAGGTTTATCAGCAGACATTTATCTTAAACCTAAAAAGGCAATTCAATACGGGACTGGCGTAAGCCGGGCGCTAAAAAAGATCGCTAGAAAAAAAGGTTTATCTACGCAAGCTTTTATCGAGAAAATATTTGGCGAAATAAGGGGATGTGATGAAGACCGCCATAATATATTCACCCATATATCTGGATCATAAGACTGGGAAAGATCACCCTGAAAAACCTCAACGCCTGACGGCAATAATAGGCGGCATAATCGGGGAAGAGCGGCTAAAAGATAAAATTGCCTTTGTTGAGCCTAAAGCCTTAGATATAAATGAACTGCTACTAGTGCATGCTAAAGAATATATTGAAAAGGTTAAGCATATCTGCGATTCAGGAGGCGGACTCATTAACGACGAAACCCCATTGTCAAGAGAGAGCTTCAATGTTGCGAGACTAGCCGCCGGGGGAGCAGTCAAGGCTGTAGAGAAAGTTATTTCAGGAGATTTCAACAATTCTTTTGTATTAGCTAGGCCGCCAGGACACCATGCTGGTCCGAAATATGGGCTTGGCTTCTGCATATTTAATAATGTTGCTCTAGCTGCAAAGTATCTTATTGAAAGGAAGGGTTTGAGGAGAGTGCTGGTTTTAGATATAGATGCCCATCATGGAAACGGGACTCAAGATATCTTCTACGACACTAACGAGGTGCTATATGTAAGCATACATGAAGATCCGTCTGATTTTCCTAAAACAGGGTTTATCTGGGAGGTCGGGGTTGAGGAGGGCAGAGGATATACTGTTAACATTCCGCTTCCATATGGGTCTGGAGACCCGGCTTTTTGGAGAGCGCTTAAGACTATAGTTTTGCCAATATCTAAACAATATAAGCCTCAGTTTATACTAGTCTCAGCGGGCTTCGATGGTTATTATAAAGACCCGATCTCCGACCTATTATTATCAGCCCACATTTATCCTAGAATTTTTCAAGAGATCCTTAATTTAGCAAGTGAACTATGCGACGGGAGGCTTGTAGCCGTCCTTGAAGGAGGATACAACCTTTATTTTCTTAGAAGAGCTGTCAGATCATGTGTAGCGAGAATGGCTGGGGTAGACTTAAAGATTAGGGATGAGCGCCCACCAATAAATTTAAAGGCTCAGAAAGAAGCGAATAAAATAATTGAAGTCGTGAGGAAGGTTCAGTCAAGATATTGGTCTCTGGATACATTTAATATTCAGTAACTGGTATGGTGTTATTCGAGCATCCCGGTTCTCGCGGGCTCTAAAAGAAGGCGGTCATCAATATTAACAGCAGCGGTTTTCCTCCTTTAGGCTCCTAGACGCCTACCGGCAGACATCACACGATAAAGACATTTACTAATTATTTTTCAAAGATAGTCTTAGAGGCAAAAATAAAATCATGGAGAAGTGAATGCGCTTTAACTAAAAATAGACATGATAATATTTGTCATGAATGAGCTTTTATGGGTAAGGATGGTTTTATAGAGCCTTTTAGAAGAAGTCTTTCTATTAGCCTGCAAAATGTTCGACCTTTAAATACAATCCATATAATTGAGCTTTCAGGAAAGAAGAGTTCCCCGTCTATTAGCAAGCATGCTGCAGCATATTTATGATCAAGGCTCAAAAGAATTAGTTGCGATGGAATGCTGATAAAGTCGTTTACAAACCTACAATATAAACCCATACAGCTAAGCGATCTATGATCAACAGTTAAGCCTGCAGAAAAATACAGGTCAACCGAAACCCTCCTTTCAACTAGACTACCTAATGCTTCACCAAAAAGACTATAGAACCTGAAGAAAACGTCTAAATTCGACGCGAATACAATGATCTTTTTCTCCACCTGTGATATAAATCTCGACGCTTTTTCTAGCACCTCTGTCCCAGTAAGGATCCAAAACTCTTCACGTATTACATTAGTTAGAGACATAGTTCGCTCATATCTTCTTTGAAGATTAGAAATTAGGGCGTAGAGACCCCTCTGCGCCGCTTTATGCGCCTCAAGAATAGGCTTAAGGGCTTCTTTAGGTGGTAAAGCGATGTAATGCTTAGGTTTTAATGGAACCTCGCTTACAACACCCATATCGACTAACTTATTTAGTGTTTTATAGATCTTTGTTCTCGGAACATTCGATAGTACGCTTATTTTCATGGCTGTAGAAGGTCCTTCCCTCACTAGGAGATCATAAACCCTCGCCTCATAATCTGAAAGCCTGAGATATGAGCCAAGAATCTTTTGCGATAGATGTGTTGCCTGTGTTGTCATAGATTAGGGCTTAGTCTCTAAAAGTAATATGAATTGTGGTGGCTTCTGATTCTGAATCTGAATAAATTAAGCGACCTTTAAATAAGAATTTTATCTGACTATAGGATCTCCTCTCTAAGTCTTAAGAGAATCTCTTCCCTTATACTCTCCGCTTTTTCTCTTCTGCTCTCATATTCTTTATGGAGATTTCGGCGTTCTTCAGCGGATATTTCTCCAAGCCTATATCTAGTTTCGATATCAGACATGCTTCTTTTAATATCCTCAAGCTCCGTATCGATAGCTTCCAGCCTTCTAATTATCTCTGCATAACGTCTTCCAGCAGCCTCCATCTTAGCTTTCAAATCGAGGAAACTTTTTTGGAGGGATGAAAGCTGCTCCTCAAGAGCTTTCCTAGCGAGCCTATACTGTTTTCTAGATATTTTCCCCTTCATGGACTGCTGTTCTAGAGCCTCTATTTCAGACGTAATGCGGACTTTTTCCTCGCAGACCTCTATGAATTTTTTCAAAGTCTCGGTAGAGACGGGTGTTGGTGAAGGAACTTCAGATCTGCTGGTTAACTTAGTGGACAGAAGGATTGCGATGATTGAACCGACTATAATTGCCGCAATAAATGTGGGTCTTAACGCTGCCCAAAAAATCGCATATTGATATCTAACATTTAGAGTTAAACTCTCAAATTTTGTAACATTATATCGCTTAAGAATTATTTTTTCTTGGAATGGATTTATTGTTTCAATATTCAGTTCAGGGTTCCCCTGCGTTAAACTTGCGCCTTCAGGCAGCGTTATGCTGGCAATAACCTTATATATGATCCATACGTCTGGCTTCGTGATATTAATGTTTAATATGTAGTTCTGCCATCCATCCATAACTATGTATTTACGGGAAGGCAGCATGTAAGATACAGCCACCTTAATTCTCTCGCTGTTCTCCAGTTTTTCACTTAAATATATTTTAACAGATGTGCCGTAGCCTTTGTCTACAATGTCTAGACGACCTTTAGGATACCTGCCATACGCATCATAAGCAGATATATCGGTTGCTCCAGAAGGCAGAATAATATCTATGGAGTAAACGTTAACGGTCTCTAATTCGTAAAAATCTGTTGCGAAAATATTTCCCCAAGAATCTATTGACAACTCTCTCTTTAATTCTAGAAACCTCAAAATCTTAAAGGTTGTGTCCGAGAACTCCACCCAGGAGGAATAATTTGCATAGGGTGGCAGAAAGCTGGTTGTATTATATAGAATTCTAAAGTCGACGGTTTTGTTTACAAAAATATTTCTTGGATAATTATTCTCTGAAAGTTTAGCTAAGGATGGTAAAATCAATGTAACGTTGCAAAAAGATGCTTCATGCGTAAGGCTCGGATATAGTGGGAAAACGGCGTAGAATAGGTTTGCAGTTTTTCTCCAGATTAGCCCGGAAAAAACAAGGGTTACGGTGAAATTATATTTTTCGCCACAGTCTAAGTCTATTGGTTCTAAAAACGATAAATTTAGCCATTTGAAACCTTTATCTTCAAAAGCTGTTATATGTAGACCGCCTCGCCCATCGTAAGCCTCATAGTAAACCAGTTTCTCACTGTAATTTTTCGGCACGCCCAGAGTATAGTTAGTTAAGGTGAATTTTAAGCCGTTTTCCTCAGGATTTGAAAATATGAATGTGTCATTAATCATCGTGTATCCGCCGCTCAATAGAGATATTTTCCTCTCCACATTCACACGCAAGATCGCTGACGACGATGTTTCAGCGTTCACATGATTAATTGCGGAAACTGCTGTGGAGGCGAGTAAAAATAGAAAGAGTAATGGAGGTAAATGTCTCTTCAATTCCTCTACCCCTCATATTTCCTGACTTAACCTATTCTAGCATCTTGAATCAAAGATATGGGTTGGTTAATTTAAAAATTACGTATAGAAGGAGAACTCGCAACGGGCTTATCTGTAGGGATCTTCATTTATAGCCAGCTTGCCTAAGATAGTATGCCTCCTCCTTCTTTGGGCCGAAGCTCCTAACGCCCTTTTTCTTTAGCTGCTTCCTTAGGGCTGATGCATACTCATGAGTTATTTCTTCTCTCTTCTCCAGATACGCTATTATCTCTTCAGCCTGCTTCTCATTATCACATCTCCTTAGAAAATCAATAACATCCGGATTGTAGCCGTCAAACCTCTTCGAGAACGCCTTTTCTCCTTCCTGAGGATCCAGCCTTACAGATGAAACCACTATTTTAGCTTTTTCCCCCTCCATTTCCTTGGCAAGGTTAGGGAACATTTTTCTGAACTGCTCTTTGTCGATATTCATCGCTTTCATTCATCCTTAACTTATATTATGGTAACCACGCTTTTAAAAAGATTTCATTTTCAGGCGGCTAAGTAGTTAAAAAGAATTTAAGCCTTTTTCGGGATGAATTTTTTCAAAGGATCCTTCTCTAGAACTTCTTTAAGCTGTGAGATGGTTAAACCTTTCTTTAAATCACCGTAAATATCGCAGCGCTCAATAATATGCATATCTTCCGTCCTCCTAACTATTATTTCAGCTTTATCTCCCGAGGGCAGCTCTAGAAAAATATGAGTAGCTTCGCCACCACCATCCCTCGCGGTGGGCGTTGTTTCAATTCTCGATATATTAAATCCCCCATTGACAAGAGCTTCCACAACTGTAGACTTATCCGGAGCGAAAAGAACTATATCTATGTCGCTATTCTTGTTCGCTGTCCCTCTCCAAACGCTGCCTATGAGTCTTGGATAAAAAGCTTTAAGGTGCTCCATTATTTTTAGGGCTTCCTTCCGCATTTGGACTAAGCGAATTTTCCTCCTTTCCCCCTCATACTCATCCGCTATTCGATCTAGCTCTTCAGCTACTTCTAAATTTGTCGGTATAACCCTTAAACCAAGTGCGCTGGCAGCTCTCTCTTTAGCTTGTTTGAACTCCATTTCCTGCATAGTATACAGTAGGAAGGCGGCTTCATGCGCAACCCTCCTTCTTAATAATAAGTTATATGAGCCCTTCCCTTTACCATTATTTAGCAACATGTTATATTATGAAGATAAAGCTCAACTTAAATTATCCTTCCTCGTTCACCTCATCCTCAATATCTCCAGCGCTTATTGTATCGCTTAGCTCGACGTCTGCTTCAACCTTTGCTTCAGGCATCTCTTTAACAATTGGCGCCTGAATCTCCGGTCTTGAGAGCAGCTTTGTTTTCCTTATACCCACATGGCGTAGGGGCACTATCTTCTTCGCACTGTTATATATGTCTGAGGCTATTTTTCCTAGAACCGCTTCTTGCACAAATTGATCAAAAGATAATGTCCGCGCTTTTTCTTCTATAATCTCCTTCATTATTGCTCGTATTTCCCGCTCCTGAGATGTTTTTATCCTGGTAGTTGTGAATGCGCATGCTGCGACTCTTAACTTATAGCCTTCTTTAGTTGTTACATCAAATATTCCATCGACTTTAGTCGTCTTCCTCCTAATGAGACTTCTCAGATAATCTCTTGAATATTCGTGCCCCTTAAACACTGTTAGCGCTCTTCTACCATCTATACTAATTATTTGAAAATAGGTCTTCAGATATTGGTGTGCAAAATCCTCAGTTATATCGTAGAGGGTTGCTTCAACAACTCTTCCCAGAATCTTCTCCGGATCATCCGCTGGTATAGCACCTATCTCAACGCTCCCGAAATATGGTGGAGCTACTACAGTATACCATTTTTTACTACGCCACTTATCCTTGACACGGGCGCTTTTTGACACCTTTCATTTCACCGCCATACCCAGAAAATAATAACTAGGTTTATATTAAAGATTTCTGATTTCTGAAGAACCTCAGATGAAAACTCTATGCAAATTTTAAGCGAACACTTTTATATTTAAGTGCTACAACCTTATTTTTCTGAAAAGGGTTTCCGATATGATAGATATCAGGTTAATAAGAGAAAAACCGGACTTCGTGAGGGAGAATATTAAACGTAGGAATGATCCGGAAAAACTAAAGCTTCTCGATGAACTCATAGACGCCGATAAAAAATGGAGAATGCTTCAGACCGAATTAAATAACTTAAGGAAGAAGAGAAACGAGATGAGCGCCTTAATTGCCCAGAGAAAAAAGATGAATGAAAATGTTGACCATATTCTTCTTGAAGCCGAAAAACTTCAGGCTGATATAAAGGCTCTGGAAGATCGTGTTGAGGAATATAATGCTAAAGTAAAGATTTTGCTTATGCGAATGCCGAATCTGCTTCACGAGTCGGTTCCATATGGTTTAGATGAAAATGATAATGTTGAAATAAGACGCTGGGGTTCACCGCCAAAATTTGATTTTCCGCCTAAAAGCCATATAGAGATAGCAAAAAATCTAGGGTTGGTCGATGAGGAGAGAGCTAACAAAGTTGCCGGCTCAGGCTTCTTCTATTTTAAGGAGGAGCTCGCTCTACTCGACTTCGCAATACAAATGTTCGCCATCGACTTCCTTAGGAGACGCGGCTTCATATTAATTGAGCCCCCCTTCATGCTTCGCAGAAAACCTTATGAAGGCTGCGTTGACCTCGAGGACTTTGAGAAGGTTATGTATAAGATTGAGGGTGAAGACCTCTATTTAATCGCTACAAGCGAACATCCAATAGCGGCGATGTTTATGGATGAGGTTCTAGATAAGAGCCAGCTGCCATTAAAGTTCGTTGGCGTAAGCACCAACTTTAGGAAGGAGGTGGGGGCGCACGGCAAGTATACTAAAGGCTTCTTCAGGATGCATCAATTTAACAAGGTTGAACAATTCGTCTTCTGTCTTCCAGAGCAATCTTGGGAAATTCATGAAGAACTACAGCGGAATTGTGAGGAAATGTATCAGATGCTCGGCTTACATTACCGTGTAGTAAATGTTTGCACCGGTGATATAGGCACTGTTGCCGCGAAAAAATACGATACGGAGATTTGGATGGCTGATGGAAAATTCAGGGAGATAGGCTCAAACTCAAACTGCACAGATTATCAGGCAAGAAGGCTAAACATAAAGTATCGTGAAGGGCCTGGAAGACCTCCTAAAGGATATGTGCACACGCTTAATAGCACTGCTTTAGCGACAAGCCGAACGATGATGGCGATCCTAGAGCATTACCAGCAGAGAGATGGGTCTGTCATAATTCCGGAAGTTTTAAGACCTTATATGAATAATATCGAGAAGCTAGAGGCTAAATAGGGAAGATCTAGGAATATGTTAAATCTAGATATTGTTGGGATAGGTGAAGTTTTAATAGACTTCATAGCCACAGAGCCCGTATCATATATTGAGGCCTCAACCTTCAGAAAGTTTTTTGGTGGAGCGCCAATGAATACTCTGGTTGGGGCGGTGAGACTAGGGCTAACTGCGGGAGCTATAACAGTTGTCGGGGATGATCCGTTTGGGCATTTTCTTTTAAGAGAGCTTGAGAGGAATGGTGTCGATGTATCTCGTGTCAAAGTTAAAAGAAATGTTAGGACAACTCTTGCCTTCGTTGTTAACGACCCGGAGACTGGTGAGCGTATGTTCATTTTTTACCGAAGCCCTTGGATTAAAGGAACATCGGTTGATTCACTATCGCCTGAAGATATTGATTATAATTATATCTCTTCTGCAAAGATTCTTCACGTTTCAGGATTCGCTCTTTCAGTAAATCCGTCGAGAAAAGCCATTTTAAACGCCATTAAATATGCTAAAGAGAGGGGAATTAAGGTTTCATTCGACCCAACTTTAAGGCTTGACGTATGGCGGACTGAGAGAACAATAAGGTCTGTTTATAATAAAGTGCTTAAATTTTCCGACATAGCGATGTTTTCACGTGAAGAAGCAGAGTTTACATTTGGAACAAGTGAGCCGGAAAAAGCTGCAGATAAAGCTTTGAGATATGGCGTTGAGATAGTCGGCATAAAGCTCGGTGAGAAAGGAGCTCTTGTGAAAACTAGAGATGGAAGAAGAGTATTCGCCCCAGCCTTCAAAGTTAAACCCGTAGATACTACAGGTGCTGGCGACGGATGGAATGCTGGTCTAATTCTCGGCATAATTAGAGGATGGGATTTGGAAAAATGTGTTAAGATAGCCAACGCTGTTGGAGCCTTCGTTGTTACGAAGCATGGCGCAATAACCGCTTTACCCTACCGAGAGGAATTAAACAACTTTCTCAGAGAACAGAAAGCAGGCATCGAAATTTAAAGGGATTTAAGATAAAAGGAAATTTATAGATTTCCTTTGATTACTCAAAGAAAACTTTAGCCTCATTATATAATTCTAGATCTACCTGCTTGGTTCTTCCAGTCGCATCTGAAAGTGGGACAGTAGTTATCTTGCCAGCTTTAAGCGTGACCATTAAACCGAATCTTCCTTCCTTAACCAAATCTACCGCCGCTAAGCCATATCTCGTAGATATTACACGGTCGAGCGCTGTCGGTGCACCCCCTCTAATTGTATGAGCTGGAACAACATGCCTTGTTTCAATACCTAACGCTTTCTCAATCTCCTTTGCTAAGAATTCCCCTATTCCCCCAAGATAAACATGTCCAAACTGGTCAACTTTAACATCTTTAGTTATTGGCCCCTTATAGTCTTTGATTAAAGCGCCTTCAGCAACAACTATGACTAGAGATTTTTGGCCGCTCTCAATCTTCTTTTTTACGAAGTTAACTACGTCGGATATGCTGAAAGGCTCTTCTGGTATTAGTATGAGATCTGCTCCGGCAGCTAAACCGGAGTAAAGCGCTATCCATCCAGCGTGTCTACCCATAATTTCAACAATAAATACTCTTTCATGAGCATCGGCTGTAGCTTTTATGTTCTCTATTTGGTGCATGGCTTCATTAACGGCTGTATCAAAACCTATCGTGTGCTCTGTTTCCGGCACATCGTAATCAATGGTTTTAGGGATGCCGATAACGTTTAACCCAGCGTCACTGATCGCTTTAGCAACACTTAATGTATCGTCCCCGCCGATCGCTATCAATGCATGTAAACCAAGTTTTTTGAAGTTTTCAGATATCCTCTTTATTCCGTCAGGTTGCTTTAACGGGTTTGTCCTGGAGGTTTTAATTAGCGTACCGCCAAACCCAATTATGTCTTTAACATCCTCATATTTTAGTGGTATAGCGTCGCCCTCAAGCATACCCGCCCAACCGCGTCTAATACCTAGAACTTCGAAACCATATTTCTCACATTTCTTCACGATGGCTCTGATAGCGGCGTTGAGTCCCGGTGCATCTCCACCACCCGTTAAAACCCCAATCCTCATTTATGATTTACCTCCTTTAACCCTGTAAGCCTTTACAGTATAATGTAAGTGTTGGAAAAAAATCTTTCGTTTGATGCAATAAATATTAACCGTTTTAAGCATGTTCTAGACTTAAATCTCATATGTATGATGCGGGAAGGTGAAAGGTTTAAGCCATGGTTAAATATATTTTTGTTACAGGCGGAGTTTTAAGCTCCGTAGGTAAGGGGATAGTCACATCATCTGTGGGGAAAATGCTGCAGTTTAGGGGATTCTCGGTTACAGCGATTAAGATAGATCCATACGTGAACGTTGACGCAGGAACCATGAACCCATATATTCACGGCGAAATCTTCGTCACCGATGATGGGGGTGAAACGGACTTAGATTTAGGCTGGTATGAAAGGTTTCTTGACATCAACTTGTCAAAAGAAAATAATGTTACAACGGGGCAAGTATACCAAACTGTCATTGAGAAGGAGAGGCGGGGCGACTTTCTCGGGAAATGTGTTCAAATAATTCCACATATAACTGATGAAATAAAGCGTAGGATACGTATGGTTGCGAAAAAATCCGGGGCGAATGTGGTTCTTACGGAATGCGGTGGAACCGTTGGCGACATAGAAGGTTTACCTTTCCTAGAAGCCATAAGGCAGATGCGTCTTGAAGAAGGCTACGAAAACACGCTTTATATACATGTCGCGCTAGTTCCCATACTTGACGTAACATCCGAGATGAAAACTAAGCCCCTTCAGCACAGCGTGAATGAGCTGCGCAGGATAGGTATACAGCCAGATATAATTGTTTCCAGAAGCGCAAAAATGATTACTAACGAAGCTCTGGAAAAGATAGCGTTATTTGGGACAATACCTAAAGAAGCGGTTTTCTGTTCGTATAACGTATCAACCATCTATAAGGTTCCATTAATCCTAGATGAGCAGGGGATGGGCGACTACATATGTAAGCGCCTCGGCCTCATACCAAAGCAGATTAATGTAGGCGAGATAGAGAAATGGAGAAGCTTCGTCAACGCCCTAGAGAACTGTAAATATGATATAAGGGTAGCTCTTGTCGGAAAATACACTGGGCTAATCGACAGCTATGTTAGCATGAATGAAGCATTTAAGCATGCTGGTGCAGCTTGCAGCACTAAAGTTATAATAGATTTTATAGAGGCGGAGAGATTCGAGAAGAGCCCGGAAAAGATTAATGACCTTAAAGAGTATGATGGTATATTTGTTCCATATGGTTTTGGTCCCAGGGGAACCGCTGGCAAGATGATGGCAATCCAGTACGCTCGTGAAAACAATATACCGTTTCTAGGTATCTGCTATGGCTTTCAATTGGCTGTCGTGGAATTTGCGAGAAATGCATGTGGGCTTGAGAATGCGAATAGCACTGAGATAGATGAGAATACACCTCATCCCGTAATAGACTTAATGCCTGAGCAACATCAGACGATGTATAAGGGGGCTACTATGCGTTTAGGAGCACATAAAATAATAGTTAAGGAGGGGACGTTAGCTCATAAGCTCTATGGATCTACAGAAATATACGAGAGACATAGGCATAGATATGAAGTCAACCCGGAATACGTGGAAATTTTAGAGAAGCATGGCCTAATCTTCTCAGGAAGAAGTCCGGACGGTAGAAGAATGGAGATTCTGGAATTACCGGATAAATTCTTCTTTTTTGCATCGCAGTTTCACGGCGAATTTAAGAGTAGACCTGGAAAGCCGAGTCCAGAATATTATGGCTTCGTTAAGGCATGTCTTGAAAGGAAGCTTAATAGGGGCGAATGAGGATATAAACGAAAAAGTTAATTTCCCACTAGTCCTAAAACTTATGGAAAGGTGGTCAATCTTTGAGCAGTAGAAGGGAGAGAAGAAGGCGGAGAGTTGCGCCTGCACCGGCCTCTGGCGCTGGATTACTAAGGTTCTTTGAGGAAGAAAGTTTAGGTGTGAAGATAGGACCTAGAACACTAATAATATTAACTATAGCTTTCATAATAATATGTGTTCTCATTCAATTCTCGATTTAAAATTCGAGTATCATGGTGTTTTAATGCCCTCTAGCTTCTTACTTAAGCTGGGAAAGCTAAGATTACGGCAACCTACTTTATCCTCAGTTTTCTTTAAAGGAAGAAGTGAAATGCAGCTGTGGTGAGTGGGGATTGGGTTCGTTGCCTCTTGGGAGCAGCATTGACCTAGCTATTAAACATTATTCTAGCCTATTCACCCTTCCATCATCTAGAACAATATTTGTGTTACTTTGTCTCGAAAACTTTCTTTTGGGTTTGATAATAGCGGTCAACATGCAGCATCAGCTGATTTCGTGGATTTTAATCGGTCTCGCTATTGGAATCCTGTTCAATATATTAGTTATAGCCTTAGATTACTTGATCGCCAAAACGCTGCTTATAAGAGACGCCGTCCTAAACTATAGGAGATTATCTTTTCTCTCTTTTTCAGCGAATCTTTTCTATGTTGCTTTTATGGCTGCTGGAAACATATTAGCTCCAGAATCCTTAAAGAATCCAGACTTACTCATCAAGATTTTATCTGTTTGTTTTTTCGCAAGCTTTTCCTTCCGCACTCTAGTTATATATTCTATTTCTTTTTCCAGTTCTTTGACTAAATCTATTACCAGCGGGCTTCAGCCCTCCATAACACTATTACTAATAATCATTATTTGTTTAAGGTCCTTTCCCATAAACTATGTAACGCATATTATTGTTGCCGCAGCCGCCTCAACATTAAATGTATACCTATTCACAACCCTCCTTAATAAGGAGGGTGAGAGGGCGCTCAGTATACCGTCGCTTAAAATATTTAGAGCTTTTATAGCCAACTGGGCTGAAAGCTTAGAGGGACCATTTGAGGAAATACTGGAACATCTTGGAGAAGAACGCGATATAACAACATCCCTAATTATTTTTAGGAGTAGGAGAAGCGGATGCATAAAGGCTGTAATGGTTGTTCCTAACCTGCATCCAGGACCATTCAAAAATATTGGAAGCAGCTCTCTTCCGAGTTTAATAAAAGACCTGTTAGAAAGAGAATGTAG
>JAOAJJ010000121.1 GCA_026414245.1 Candidatus Bathyarchaeota archaeon | reverse complement strand
GTTGAAAGTGGCAAGGATATACCGCTGGGAGCAGTCTACATATGCAGCGTGTGCGGCTACACATCGGAAGAAAAGTTTGATAGATGCCCGATATGCGGTGCTCCAAGGGAAAAGATTAAGGAATTCTAAAACCCATCCTAAACCATATAGCCAAGAGTGGGGATTGAATATTGGATAAATGGGAATGCATAGTTTGTGGCTATATATACGACCCGGAGCTAGGTGACACTACCCAAAACATAACACCCGGAACAATATTCGAAGATCTTCCAGATAACTGGGTTTGCCCAATATGCGGAGCTCCAAAAAGAATGTTCAGGAAAATAGGGTAAAAATAAATTATTTTGAGAATAATAATTTGATGGAGGAGATTTTATGGAGACAGTTAAATTGTATGTTCTGCCGCAGATACCATACGGCTATGGTGATTTGGCGCCATACATGTCTGAAGAGCAACTGCGTATACACCATACAATACACCATCAAGCCTACGTCAATGGGGCAAACGCTATACTCAAGAGACTGGATAGCGTCCGCAAAGAGAATATAGATATAGATGTTAAAGCAGCCTTAAAAGAGCTTTCATGGAACATTGGAGGGCACATACTACACTCCTTATTCTGGAGGAATCTCGCTCCGCCGGGTAAGGGCGGCGGCAAACCCGGCGGAAAATTAGCCAACCTCATCGAGGGCGAGTTTGGAAGCTTCGAAAGGTTTAGGAGAGAGTTTACTCAAGCGGCTGTCAGCGTTGAGGGTTCCGGCTGGGCGGCGCTAACACTATGCGGGCAAACAGGCCGCCTAATGATTATGCAGATAGAGAAGCACAACACTAATGTTTATCCAGCCTTCCCAATCCTAATGGTTTTAGACGTCTTCGAGCACGCCTACTACATAGACTACAAGAATAGGAGAGCGGATTTCGTTGAAGCCTTCTGGAACATAGTTAACTGGGACGAAGTTAACAGAAGGCTTGAGGAGAAGAAGTGAGGTAGACGGCTAAGATCCTACGCGTAAACGCAAACTCTTTTCTTGCAACCCCTCTATTTTTTTATTCTCTTAATATATCGGTATGCTTGAATAGCCGCCATAGCCCCTTCGCCTACCGCCGTTGCCACCTGCATTCCACCACATGTGCAGTCTCCTGCCGCGAAAACACCTTCAATATTGGTTGATTGGCTTCTGTCAACCTTTATACATCCTCTCTCATCAACCACAACCCCAGCTTTCTCAACGATGCTTGTAACCGGAACTCTTCCTAAAACTATGAAGACTCCGTTAACCGGAATCTCCATGATACCTGCCTGACCCATCACACTTATGGAGTTAACATGTACATCGCCATTTATCGATTTAACTCTAGCATCAATAAACTCTATGTTCTTTTTTTCGCTAGCCTGCCGGAGCAGATCCTCCTCAACAACAGGCTTCTCCCCATGAGATATAACGATGACTTTGCTCGCGAAACCCGATATGTATAATGCATCTTCCAGCGCCTCATTATTGAGCCCGATCACAGCCACAACCCTATCTTTAAAGAACGGTGCGTCGCAAAGAGCGCAGTATGAAACGCCTCGGCCGAGGAACTCTATCTCCCCTGGAACAGTTAGCTTTTTTCTCTGCGTCCCAGTCGCAATTATAATGCTGTAGGCATAGTATTTACCATGTCTGGTGACCACGCTTTTAACCAGTCCTGAAAGATCCATGTTAAGAACCTCCTCCGGGAACCTTATCTCGGCGCCGAAGCGCTCAGCCTGCTCAAGCATCCTCTCGATGAGCTCGGCTCCAGATATCCCATCTGGAAATCCGGGAAAATTCTCTATTAATGGTGCTTCCAGAGATCTTCCGCCGGGCATATCCTCCTCTAGGACAAGCGTCTTCAACCCCATTCTCGAAGCATATATCGCGGCCGCTAATCCAGCTGGTCCGCCGCCAACAATTATCACATCATGAAATTTTTTCTCCATAATGATCCTTTTTCCCACTATAAGAGTCTTCCTAAATTATTGAGCTGTTAGGTTTCACCCTTAATTTTGCTGGCTAAGGATTTGCCTAGCTCAACAATTTTCTTCATGTCTTCCTCAGTTGGCGGACCATTGATTTCAAGCGCTCCGACGACTTCAATCTTGAAGTCTTTAAGCATTTCTTGAATATGTCTTACTGCGGCTCCACCCCAGCCATAGGAGCTTAAGATGGCTGCGAACTTTGTTGGTGGGCGCAGCGCCTTGAAGAGATAAGCGGCGTAAACAGCTAGGGGGTGGGCTCCTCCTAGTACTGTTGGGGCGCCTAGAATTATGGCTCTTGAATCCACAAGGTCTTTTGCTAGGTCACCTATATCTGCTATAGTGAGGTTGTGGAAGGCGAGCTTAACCCCCTCAGCCATCAATGTTTCAGCCATCTGTTTCACCATCCTGTCTGTGCTCCCCCACATGCTCACATATACTATAACAGCTTTTCGGCTGGCTTCTCCAGCAGCCCACCTCCTATAAGCATTCAAGATAAGTTCGGGTTTCCTATGGATGGGGCCGTGGCTGGGCGCTATCAACCTAACATCTAAATTAGCGATTTTTTCAAGAGCCCTCCGCGCCATAGATCTGAAAGGCATCATTATTTCACTCCAGTATCTCTGGGCGTGAACAATATAGTCCTCAACCTCATCGCTGTAAACACCGTCGGCTAAGTGGGCGCCGAGGAAGTCGCATGGAAACAGTATGCCGTCCTCTTTTAGGTATGTGAACATTGTTTCAGGCCAGTGGAGCATTGGTGCCTCTATGAAGAGGAGCGTTTTATCGCCTAGATTTATAGTCTCGTTGTCGCCAACAACCCTTATCTTCTCCTGCGGAACATGATAGTATATCTGCGCCATTCTAGCCCCTCTACCAGTAGTTATAAGCTTTGCTTTAGGGGCTCTCTCCATTATATGGGGTATTGCACCAGCGTGATCCGGTTCAGCATGGTTCATGATGATATAATCTATTTCCTCTAGACTTGTAATAACATGAATCTTTTCTTCGAGATCATTCTCAAAGCCAGGGTTAACCGTATCTATTAAAGCTTTTCCGCCACTTCCCACAACAAGATAAGCGTTGTAAGACGTCCCTCTAGGCAGGGGGATTAAAGCATCGAAGAGCCTACGGTTCCAGTCTCTCACACCAACCCAATAAACGTTTTCCGCAATCTTAAAGACGTCTCTCTCCATGAAGGGTTTTCACCAAAATATTAATAATGCTGTAAACACGCATAAAAGGCTTTAAACATGTGAGAAAATCTTTTAAGGCCTGAGAGAAATAACGTATCTCCATGAGCGTAGTAAAACACATCACATATTTTGAGGAGCCGGGTCCGGAAAACACAGACGCTGTTCTAGATTGTGTTCTTGGGAGAATCAGAGAGGGCGACATTAAAACGGTTGTTGTTGCAAGCACTTCCGGCGAGACAGGCGTTAAGTTTGCTAGAGCCCTTAAAGGATTATGTAACGTTGTAGTTGTCTCCCATGAGGAAATGAGGCGGGAATATAAGGAGGAGATCTCGAGACTCGGCGGAAAACCTTTAGATAAAACCCATCTACCTCTACATGCACGCGGGATGGATGCTGTCCGAAATAGCTTCTACACGTTAGGGCAGGGCTTCAAGGTCTGCGTGGAAATAGTTTTGATAGCCTCGGATTTAGGCGCATTAAACCTTGGGGAAAATGTTATAGCCGTTGCTGGAACAGATAGGGGCTCGGACACGGCGATAGTTGCCAGAGCCTGCAAGACCAGCGACATGTTTAGCAGAGACAAATCCAGGAAACTTGAAGTCAGGGAGATATTAGCCATGCCCCTCAGGAAAATGTGGTGGTAAACTTAGCTCCCCGATGCTACTGAAACATCTCAATTAGATGGGACTATCACTGTTGTATGGGTTTTCCGCAACCCTTTCTTAACGAGATCCATGTAAATATTTTCCACCCCCAGAAAGCTCTGGTCTTTATGCAGCGCTATACCTTCACTGATAGCGTCGACGATTAATGGATTGCCTCTTCTAAGCATCTCCTTAGTCTCCTCTAAAGTATATGGATGCGGTTCAACAACTATTCTAACTTCGCTTAGCAGCTCAAGCAGCTCACCTATCCTATCCATGTAACTCTTATCGAACTCAGCTACTATTAGAAGGTCATAGTCCCTCCACGGCTTATAATCGCCTCTAGCCCTAGATCCGAAAAGGA
>JAOAJJ010000120.1 GCA_026414245.1 Candidatus Bathyarchaeota archaeon | reverse complement strand
AACAATAGGCAAGCATTCCGGGAAAGCCATCATAAGACATAAGGTAATTGAAATTACTGGTAGAGAGCCTGACCCCGATAAACTTGCAGAGGTTGTTCAAGAGGTTAAAAAGCTTTATGAATCTGGAAGGAAAGCGTCCTTAAGGGAGGAGGAGTTTAAGAATATACTTCGGGGCGTTGGGCTAATTTAATGGTAAAAGAGCCTTAAATCTTGCCACGGCCTCAACCATGTTTCTGAGTTTCATTATAGCCGCTTTATAGCCCTTCTCCCTTAAACCATTAATTATAAGGTTTCTGAAACCGCAGTCCGGTGTGAAGATTAGGCAATCACCATAATCTTTAAATTTTGATATTAATTCGAAGATCTCTTCAACGCTTTCTACTCTCGGGTTTCTACTCGACACACAACCAGCTGACAGAATCTTTTCATTATCCCTCAAACTTTTTGGATTATATATCTTCATATTTTCAGGAGAATCGTGAAATTCATGGCTTAAAAAATCTAAATCTGTTTTCAATAGTATCTCAGACAATCTCGGCGAGATTTTGCCGCATACATGTATTCCCGTAAGCGTTTCCTTACAGCTATTTTTTAAATTATTGAGAATCCCTATAATCTCGTTCTCCGTATATTTAAGCGCTATTCTCGCACCTACAATGACGCCTAGAATCGGTTCATCTATAGATATCATCGCTGAATTCCTCGAAGCTTCCTCGCAAACCTTAGACACTATTTGAGTAATCTGCTCAACTAGCCTAATGTCTGACAGAGCTGTACTGAAAAGCATATCTCCTCTATTGACCTTTATATAGGAAGATAAAGTGAATGGTCCAGTTATAGCCGCCTTAATGTTGACTTTTAATCCTTTTTTCCTCACATATTTTATGGTCCATAAGAGGGGCTTAAGTCCTGGAGGCTTAACGTCAACATCCACTCTTTTATCCGCCAACCTGTATTCACCATGCTCATAAATTATCCCGCAATTTTGAGCTACTAGATCGTCTAAAAACTGCTTCCCCATATCATTTAACTGAGGATAGGCGGGGAAATCTATCCCTAAAGTGACTAAATCTCTTATGCATCTCTCCCTGTTATCGTCAGTATCCTCTAGGGGGAAACTTCCAATAGTGGATGTATAATAGCCTTTCATCTTCAAACATTCTACACCTACGGAAAACCATAAAGTACATGAATACTTAACTAGGTTTTATATGGGGGAGCCTTCCGTCTCTTCCTCTATTCCTTCTGATTCCTTAAGATTTTCCAGCTCGTCCAGTAGCTCAAACCCCTCTAAGTATATTTTACTCCCGCATCTTTTGCAAATAATCAGTAGCTCTTTAAGTCTCCCTTGAGAATCTGTTTTCACATCTATTATCTCATAGTTTAAGTTGCTCTCATCCTCCGGTGATATTATGTTCCCGCATGAGGGGCAGGGAAATTCTCCCTCTCCCTCAATTTTTGTCAAATCTATTCTGTAGAACAGGTTTTTCACCACGCAGCTTTTCCGGCAGCTTCCGCTTAACATTTTCTTTCGACGTTGATTTAAAAGTTTTTAGGTTTAAAAGAAAGTTAATTAACTGTCCAAGTATCTTAATTACACAGCATCCCCATTTAGAACCTTCTAATGAACTTCTCTATAGATGTGGCGTCAGGGTTGATAGATAGGTTTAGCATAACGTATGCAGCGTAAGCATTATGGTACGGGCTTCCCTTTCTAGAGAACAACGTTAAAATTTTTCCGCCATGATTAAATTTATATCCATTGAAGGCCGGCTCATGTCCTC
>JAOAJJ010000119.1 GCA_026414245.1 Candidatus Bathyarchaeota archaeon | reverse complement strand
AGATGTGTATAAGAGACAGCTAATCACGAGTTTAACGTTTAGAATTTCGAGAAATCTCCTAGTTACGTCTTCACCAAATAAATATCCGGCTCCACGCGGGGATGGCTGTTTACCATATACATCATCGCTTGGGTCACTCCATAGAATCTCCTCCAGATGATTTTCGAATGGATGCTTTTCATGCGCGAACGCTAAGTCCTCTAAACTCCTAGCTTCGCTTGGGACGCCGCCGTGAAGCATTACAAACCTGTTCTCCACGAGTGCAGCCGTATAGAAGCGCTTGAAAACACGGCTTAGCTCCCTATATATCTCTAACCCATTAGACTTAAATCTCCTTGTTAGGTGATATGGCAGATCATGCGGGTGCGCTAGCAGATCCTCAGGCCCCTCATGATTACCTCGAAGAAGGATGACTTTTTCTGGAAAAACCTCCTTTAACATTAAGATTACATAGTAGACTTCCGGCGAATATATGCCTCTGTCTCCATAATCGCCAAGAAAAATTAAGTAAATGTCATGTTCAGCTAATGCTCTCTCAACGAATTTTGTTTCAGATAATATGTGTTTCAAGCTGGCTAGATCGCCATGTATGTCTCCTACGATAATTGCTTCTCCAGCAGTAGGTATATGGATGAGCTTACCAACAGTTCTAAGTTTTCCTTCACCTTTCTCCTCCTTAGAGAATATTTGATCAACACATTTAATTAAATTGAGATATTCCTGCGAGTTAACCCTTAGGGATTCGCTGAACAGATCGTCTAGATGCATTTAGAACCCTTCTCAAGAGGAAAAGCGCTCACTCAAAAATATTAATTTTATTCCATCGAACTTATCTGGTTGATATGTTAAGAAGGAAGTGAAAGAAGAAAGCGGATACAAATAGCCCAAATTAAAAGGATTTACCTATGATAGCCAATAGATTTCATTAAAAGATCTACGTTTATTCTTCCGGCAGCGAAAGTTTTTCCAGTCTTCTCATTTACAATGGTTATTTTCGCTGGAGCAAATATTTTCGGGTCAATTTTATAGAAGTCCTGACCGGCCTCCGTAAATATCTCTACAAATGTCTTTCCATAATCCTTTGAAGATGATGAAACGGCTTCATCCGCTATCTCTCTTAAATAATCGTCGTCATCATATCTCACAACATAGTAGGTTGAGCCCCCGTAAAGTATGACGTCATTCGATTTACCCATAGATTCAATCAAATCTGGGCAGGGTGGCGGGATGGGAGCTTGCCCAAAAGCATAGGACACTACACTCGGATCTAAGCCGAGTTCAGTCAGCTTATACATGCCTACTTCAACCACTCTGCCGGAAACCTGCGTTAAGCCCGCTATGGATGATGTTGAAGTAACTACGATGAACAGGTTTTCAGGCGATATGCGGCAGGCTTCGGCAATCATTTTAACAGCTTCTTCCGGAGGCTCCTTTGAAGATTCTAAAACAATTATCGCTTCATTGGATTCATCTCTGTATTTGATCTTCTCATATATGTTTTTAGGCTTTTCAGCTAAAGCCCTGGCGGGTCCTGAACCCATGGCGATGTATTCACCGACTTTAATTCTCCAGCCAGCCATCTGCGAACCTAATGTTGAAATTGATGGGTGATCGGTGTAGACGTTCACTGCCGGGACATCTAATTCACCTAAGCGCATCAGTGAAAGTTGCGCTTCACCCAAGCCGCCTAAACATATTTCTATGATAAGTCTTCCTACTGAAAATCCTCCTCTAGCTTTTACTCCAGCATCAATTATGCATGCTCCCAGGCAACTTTTCTTGACTACAACATTATATTTTTCAGGTCTCTCACATATTTCTCTAACAATCTTAATGGCTCCACTATTAACGCTTGGAATCAATGGAAGACCTCCTTAACACTGATTACTGTAGATACTTTTCATAGAATGATAAATGCGGGTTTTTAGGCTTTGATATAAAAAGCCTTCCATCACCGCCATCAGCCATATCTCCTATGAAACGATAGAATGGACCGGCTATTTTCTCCCCATCAATATTAACGCTGGGCCTTATATCGTCTATCGAGAATGTTGGGAGAACTGATGGAATATAGCCGCATATAATTATTCTCCCTCCCCGCATACCGCCCCCAGCCTTGCCGGCGCAGTCTCCATGGACGAGTATTGTCCCATCAATCATGTTTACGCCGACAAAATGCTTGACTGAACCATAAACTCTAATCAACCCGCCTCTCATTAGGCATCCAACCTCCCTACCGGCGTCGCCATGGACGATTATTGTTCCACCCTTCATACCCTCAGGGCTTCCACGATATGGGGCGCCAAGATAGTCGCCGGCTGAACCTTTAATCTCGATTCTACCGTTCTTCATCGAGCCTCCA
>JAOAJJ010000118.1 GCA_026414245.1 Candidatus Bathyarchaeota archaeon | reverse complement strand
ATCGGTATTATGACCACTTTTAAATATTCTCTGAAATGAAGGTTGTAACCCACTTTCCGAGCGCATGTTATCACTGCAATTAGCGCCGTTGCGTTTCCTATTGAGAAAGTTACGGCAGCGCCAATGTCTCCATGCAGGCCTATCATTATAGGATATAGTAATAACCTAGGAATTGTTCCGGCAAGGCCTATGGTTAGGACGTCCTTATACTTCCCGATCGCATAGGCGTAGTAGGTGTAACCTGCAACCATGGGCAATATGAGATATCCGATTGCTAAGATTCTTATGAGTTCGGAAGCTCCAGTATATGTTTCACTTAGAAATTCAGGTAAAATTGACGGATAAGATATTAAGAAGAATGCCATTGGGGCCATGAATGATGCTGAGATTTTTACAGTTCTAAACATAACTCTTTTCTTGCCATCAAGCATCCCACTGATAGATGGAAAGGATAATGTCAGGATTGATTGAGGAAGGCTCATAATTATAGATGTTATCATGAGGGCAATGAAGTAAAGCCCTGTCTCAACGAGTCCTATCATCGAGAATATCCCCAGAACCCCGACCCACTGGCCTAGAAGTGTTAAGATGTTCGGAACCCATACGGCTGTCCCCGCCTTTATAGCATCTTTAATAGAAATTATGGAAAGCGAGAACCCAGCTCCAAGCCTTTTCAAAATCCTTATCGGTATTACTAGTGTTAAGATTGATGTTAATAATCCGGCGGCTACGTAACCCATCATTAAACCTACGAAGTCGTACCCCAAGTATATGAGTAACAGGCTTACAATGAGTCTTATCAAAGATGAGGATATTTGGATTATAGCAGCGTATTCTGTCTTAAGTATTCCATTGAGAAATGAATAGCCAAGAGCTGACCATCCATTAAAACCGCAGATGATTAATATTGATAAAAAGAATAATGAAAGAGGTTCTAGTGAGAAAAGTTTCCAACCCATTAAAGAGGTCGCTAGAAATGGAGCCCCAATTGCGAAACTTAAGGCGAATAGTAACACTATTGTAGAGCAGTAGTATTGTGATAACTTCTCATAATCTTTCATATTATAAAATGCTCCTATAAATCTCTGAATACCCATAGGGATGCCGAGATTGATGAAGCCAATCACTAAAGCCTCGATCCCCAATATTATCGCAACTTTTCCTATAACGTTTACATCAACAATTTTAGATATTATTAGCCAGTAAATGAACCCGAAAAAGTTTGAGAAAATTATTCCAATACTTAACCATACAGCCCCTTTAACAACTCGACCTAAACTCAACCCAACTCCATACGACGTTAGAGCGGTTAGAAAAAAATTTTTCCACCAAAAATGTTGAAACAAAATTTTCCACGTTTTAGAGATAAGGATAAGAGATGAGAAACTGTCACGTACTTTTAATAACAAAGCTACTTTTTATCGTCTTAACAACCACATCGTGGACATCATTCCAACTCAGCTCTATAGACGCCTATGTTCTTAAAAGACTTTTCCAACTTAAAATTGTTTGGAAGCCGTGGCACGTTATACCATCCTTTACCATTCGTCCACCATATCGTGTAGACCTGTTGACTTCCTTTCTCCACTTTCATAATTATTTCTCCGAGAACGTCTACAAATGTAACTCTCTCCGGACTCGAAAGATCATACTCTCTAACGATTATATATTTCTCCGGAAGGCAGTCACATATAACAGCCCACGGATAAAATGCTTCATGAAAAACGACAAGCCCATGGGCATTCTTTGAAATCCATTTTATGGCCTGCATCGATGGCTCAATGTCTTCTATCGGTATGGTTGACTGAAGCATCGATGATTGAATATACACCTTGTAAGGGTTATAATCGGAGAAGTAAGGAAAAGCGTGTTCCGGGCTTGCTACTATATAATAACTTGACATAAAGATTATGAAAGATAAGTAGATCATAGTTATTATTCTGACGCCTTTTTTAGATCTGGATCCAACAAACAAGAGGTTGGAGAATCCTTCTGTCGAGAAGATCGCCAGAGGGTACACCATGAATATTATCCAGCGAAACCATAAAGGCGGGGCCGCAGGTGGATATATCATCGGCCATATGCCGAGAAGCAATGTAAAGAAAATCCAACTATAAATTAAGCGGTTCTTGATCTTCATGACGCCGTAAATGATAAAGGGTACTAAGAAGCCGTAGCTGTAAAGTATAAATCCGAAGATATGTATTGCTAGCGTCAGTCTATCTTCTGCGAAACGTTCTAGAGGTAGTTTTAGCATCCCTGAAGATGGATCATACAGCATGTAACTGAACAAAACTAAGGATATAAAGAGTGATGATATAGCGATGGGCGAAGCACTTTTTCCCTTTATGATTTTACATGTAGTTTCTACGGATAATATTGCTAACAGTGTTACAGCGGTTATTTCTTGGGATAGGATAGTTAGTACTGAAAAGATCGGTGCCAAGACCCCAGAAATCCTTGTATTAGGAGATTTATAGCATATTAGAGTTGAGAAAAGGAAAATCGTTCCAAGCATTTGTCTGTACATCTCCCACGAGATTCTAAGTGATATAAAGTAAAGAGAACAAATTATTACCAAGAGAAGGGATTTTTGCGAATTCCAATTGAGGACTTTTTGAGAAAAGAGGTACATGCTTAACCCGAGAAAGCCGTATAATATGGGTCCGATCGATTTTATAGTCAGCACAGGGTTATTGACCAGACACTTATCCAAAAGCGTCGCAACGAGTGGGAATAGATTTGCTCCTTTTAAGAACTTCGTAATTTCTATATTGAGTGGATAACCAGACTTGATCCATGGGATGTAACTAAAGACCGTATCAAATCCTATCGGGTAATGTCCCGCAAGAATTTCTGGGATAATCCTAATTCCCAGCGGTATTAAGAATGCAGAAAAGAGTGAAAGGATTGTTATCTTATGATTCTGCAATTCTTCCCACCTCTAGTATGTTAATATATACTATTATCTCCGAATAATGTGCTTCAGCCCCGGCGTCAACACTAACTAACCACCATTCAGACCTATTTAATCCATATGTCTTAAAAGCCGCATCAACTATAGGCTCTAGGGAGAGTTTATGGAATGTGACATTTTCTCCATTACGTGCCTCCGTTAGAACGTAATTGAAGTGATAACTCTTTCCAAATTGGTTGTTGCTTGTGAAAGTATAGACAAACCCTTTACCAACACTCCTATATGAGCCGCTTTCACCAATAATATCTCTAGCCAAATACAAATCGATTACGAGGGCGTCACCTTTAAAATTCTCAAACCACAAATCGACCAGCGCTCCTGCAAAACCTTCTTTCCTATATATAGCGATGGTCTCTTTAACGATAGACACTGTTAAGTAAAGTTTCTCAGAAGCCGATATCGGTTTGAATACATAATTCCCACAACCCCAGTTATAAGGTTTACAACCTTGTAGTATACTTGAGTATACAAAATGGCCCCTTAAATCTCTACTATGAGTGATCCAACAATTTCCTGCGTAATGTGGCTGGCTTCCATTATGGGGAATTGAGGTACCCCAGTACTGTAAGCCTTGTTCAAAATATGGATCGAGAGTTACTGGTAATGTTGGAGTTTCTGGCGAAAGATATACATACTCTATGTTTAATATTGTTGGTTTAATGTGTTGGAAGTATCGGTAACAGAATATAGACAGTGTTAAACCTGCAATGCACACAGTTATGATGAGGTATGATCTTAGTTTCACAAATTACACCTCCGCTGACGACTCACTTTCTTACTTTTTTGTAGCATGACAGATATAGCCAGCGTCATGAGCATCATAGAAATAATTATAATAAAGACTATCTTAATGTTTCCGACTTCTTTCAGAAAATTCAACGTTACAGTTGTAGTATTAACTTTTGTGAGTGTAATCGTCTGGGTCGCTGTAATGGTTTTTGTTACATACATTATTTCCTTGACTCGTTGAATAACTGTTCCAATGACATTTCTTAAAACATTGATCGCTACTTCTATAACTGTAGGATCGTTAACCCAATCCTCTCCGATAGTATAGCTCACATAAAGTTTTAGATGCATTAAACACTCATCTCCGGGGGCTTGAAGCCTTAATATGAATTCCGAGCTCCCATTACCAACTATTTTTATAGGGTTGGATTTTACAAGAAAATTCCTTAAAGGATCTTCTAAAACAAGTGTTAGAAGCGTTTCCTCCTCCCGAACGTCATCTTCTACGCCCACTCTTATATTAAACTCTTCATTAGCCGCAACTC
>JAOAJJ010000117.1 GCA_026414245.1 Candidatus Bathyarchaeota archaeon | reverse complement strand
ACATACCGCTACCTATAAGAAACTATCCGATCGCCGTAACATTCGCAAACATAAGCGATAAACTGGTAGTAGACCCATGGCTTGAGGAAGAAGAGGTTATGAACGCTTGGCTAACAGTAACCTACGATAAAGACTCTAAGATATGCGCTATACAGAAGGGCGGTAAAGGGGCTCTGACACCGCAACAAATTATAGAAGCTGCCTATATAGCTAGGGAGAAATCTGAGGATTTAAGGAGGCTGGTGGTGGAGAACATTGGGCAAAAAATATAAGAAGACCGGTCCAGCTAGAGGTTTCGGCCCAAGATATGGTGTATCGGTTAGGAGACGATATGTTAGCGTAGTTACTGAAATGAAGAAGCGACATATATGCCCAAGATGCGGTTTAAGATCTGTGCATAGGGATAGCGTCGGCATATGGGTCTGCGGTAAATGCGGATTTAGGTTTACTGGCGGCGCCTATACGCCGACAACCAAGATCGGCGCTGTAGCTGAGCGCGCCGCTAAAGGCGCTTAAATGTTTTAGTGGAAAGGGATTAGAGCCAAAAAATGATTATACTGACGACATCCCATAGACCCACGAGAAGGGTTAGAAGTTTATGCAATGATCTGGCATCTTCAATACCGGGCTTGATTAAGGTTAATCGTGGGAAAATGGGATTGATTGATGTTGCTGAGAAAACAATCTGCGCTGGCTCTGAGAAATTTATCATAGTTGATAGGTGGAAGGGTTGCCCAGGCAGAATAAGATTCTATAAAATTTTTGATAGAGAGATAAGGGAAGAGCCGCCGCGCATATATATTTCAGGGGTAAAATTGCGGAGAGAGTTTAAAACACCATGCTATGGGATAAGAGAGAAGATCAACTCGTTGTTCCTCAATGCGAGTAAACCGCTTAACCGGGAGAGAGAACTTTTTAGGTCAAAGCTCTCTGAGATTCTGGAAGTGCCGATGCTTAAAATGGAGGGTGAGAGCCTTAACTATCAGGCTTATATGCATGTTGACGCTGGAGAAGACTGCTGGGCGTATATTTCATTCTTCCTTCTACCCGGAAAAGTTGAAGTTGGACCGCGTATAAAGGTATCGCATGCGGTGTGGGATTTATGATTAGAGAGGCGAGCGCCACGCTGCGCATTACATATCCTTCAGAGAGGGAGGCGGATATCGTAGACAGATCTGTTCGCCCAGAGACCTTGTCAACAGTCAAATATCGTTCAAGGGTTAAAGTGGTTAAGGAGGGGAGAGACATAATTCTAATCTTTGAATCGAAAGATACAACCGCCCTTAGAGCCGCAATAAATTCATATTTAAGCTGGCTTACTCTCCTTAAAAGCATCTACAGTTTCTTAGAGGGGCAGAAGTAACGGGACCCATGACTGGAAAAGACAGAATAATCAGCGTTGCTTTAAGCCGCATTAAACGATTGTTTAATTTAGCCGTTGAAGCACTTAATGAGAGACCTGAACTATCCCAGGAGTATATAGAGATAGCTAGAAGAATAGCTATGCGTGCCAGAACGCATTTACCGAAAGAGTATCGTCTGCTAACATGTAGACATTGTAAGAGATTCATTTTTCCTGGAGTAGGATCACGTGTCCGTCTGCAGCCTAAGAGGGAGCCTCACATCGTTATTACATGTTTATATTGCGGTAAATTTATGAGAATACCGTTGAAGAGGAGTAAATATGCGGAGGAAAGACTTAAGTAAAACGCCCCATTTAAAGCCGACGGCGCATATAGGGAAGAAGGGTGTGACTGTAGCTCAGGTAAAAGAGATAGCGAAGCAGCTTGAGACTAGACGGAGGGTGAAAATTAAGGTTTTAAAGTCGGCTCTAATTGAAGGCAGTGTAGAGGATATCGCCCAGAAGATTGCTCGGGAGACGGGTTCAAAAATAGTTCAGATAATAGGGCACACATTCACGCTTCATAAGCCAAAGAAGAGAACAAGTCAATTAAACATTAGGAGTGAACGCTGAACAAAGCAAATAAGTATTTATAAGACCCTTTTTTAGAATAGTGAGAGAAAAGCGGGGAATCGATGGTTGCCGACGCCGTTTGATGTTCCACCCTCAACCCTGATAAGCCGACTAGCAAAATACCTAAAGGATAATGTCGATGCCATTGAATCCCCTGAGTGGGCTCCATACGTGAAGACAGGTGTTCATGTAGAGAGAGCGCCGCAGAATCCGGATTGGTGGTATGTTCGATGCGCTTCACTTCTCAGAAAAATCTATGTTAAGGGTCCTATAGGCGTAGAGCGGTTACGCTCAGAGTATGGTGGAAGAAAGAGAAGGGGGACGAGACCGGGGCATGCGAGGAAGGGTGGTGGGGCAATAATTAGGAGAGCTTTACAGCAACTTGAGAAGGCGGGTTTAATCGAGACTATTAAGGGAAAGGGTAGAGTAGTTACTTCGGAGGGAAGGAGCCTTCTGGACGCCCTCTCAGCCGAGATTAAGAGAGAGTTGGAGAAGGATACAGCCCTAAGCAAATATTAAAATTGAGGGGGCTGCATACGGCGTGGAACTGGATGAGAAAGAGCTTGAGGAGATAAGAAGGCGGAAGCTTATGGACTTACAGCAGAGGCTACTTCAAGAGCAGGAGGAAGCGGAAGCTAGGAAAAGAGAGGAGATGCAGAGACAGGTTATTTTAAGAAGGATACTTACGCCTGAGGCTAGACAGAGGCTGGCGAACTTGAAAATGGTTAGACCTGACTTCGCGGCGCAGCTGGAGGCTCAGCTTGTTCAGATAGCGCAGCAGAGGTTAGTGAAAATACCTATAGATGATGATCAGTTAAAGGATATTTTGAGGAGACTGCAGGAAGGTAAGAGGGAGATTCGGATAAGGAGGATGTAAAGTTGGCTAGAAATAAGCCTCTCGCAAAGAAGCTTAGGTTAATAAGCGCTGGTAAGGAGAGCAGATCCATACCATCATGGGTTATAGCGAAGACGCTGGGCAAGATTACGAGGATGCCTAAGAGACATTGGAGGAGAAGCAAGATAAAGCCTTAGGGGGAGAGACATACATGAGTGAAGAAGAAAAAGTTGAGGAGGAGACCGAGAAAGAACAGAAGGAAAGGGAAACTGAGATAGTGGAGGAACGAATATACACCGTTCCACTTAGCAGAACTTGGATCTCACCTGTAACTAGAAGGGCGCCTAGAGCTGTACGCCTGCTTAAAGTGTTTGTTAAAAGGCACATGAAGGTTGACGATGACTCCATCATAATATCCAATGACGTTAACGAGAAGATATGGGATAGGGGGATAGAGAAGCCTCCCCGCAGAATTAGGGTGAGGGTGACTAAAGATATAGATGGATTTGTAACTGTTCATTTGGCTGAAGGAGAATAGAATGGCGCTGTTTCTTTTAAACGTGTTTGGAACAGCAAGTATAGGCGTATTTATGCGGGCAACGGATAAATTTGTTATAGTGCCAAGTCAGCTCCCGGAGAGCATCATAAATAAGATTGAAAGATGGTTTGGCATCACAACCATAAAAACAAATATTGGCGGATCAGCGCTCTTAGGCTCATTAGTATGCGCAAACTCTCATAGCATAATTCTACCGCATATAGTGCGGGATGAGGAGCTCGCCGCCTTTAAAATACTGAAAGATGTTAACATAACTATTATGGAGAATAGTAAGAGGACAGCTTTCGGAAACCTTGTCTTAGCTAACGATTATGGTGCAATCGCAGACCCCAGATTAAGGAGAGACGAGATCAAGATTATATCTGACACCTTAGGCGTCGAGGTTATGCAGGGAGAGATAGCCGGATTACCCTATGTGGGTTCGCTGGCATTCGCAACAAATAGAGGGGCTTTAGCCCACCCATTACTTAAACCCAATGAAGAAAAACTTTTAGGTGAGATATTAAAAGTTCCAATTAGTGTTGGAACAGTTAACTGTGGAATCCCATACGTATCCACCGGCTTAATAGGGAACAGTCAAGTTGCCGTTGCAGGATCTGTCTCTTATACACATCT
>JAOAJJ010000116.1 GCA_026414245.1 Candidatus Bathyarchaeota archaeon | reverse complement strand
AGAGACAGACCTCACACAACACCTCCCTAAGCTCCGTAATGAAGCGATCCATATAATGCCTCGGGGCAACAGTAACCCTCAAACAGTTCTCGAATCCCAGTACGCGACCAATATCCCTCACAATAACACCCCTGTCTAGGAGACCCTTATAGACTGCCGAAGAGCTCCTGTTAACCTGGAATAACACGAAATTTGTCTCCGATGGGAAGGCTCTTACACCCTTCATCTCATTCAGTCTTTCAATAAGCCTAGTCCTCTCGAACTTAACAGCGTTAATCTTCTCCCTTATGTAATCCATGTTCTCCAGCATTTTAACAGCTGCTCTGAGCGCCATTATGGATACGGTGTAAGGCATCTGGAACCTCTCATCGATAACCTTAGATAACCTCTTGTTCGCTGTAGCGTAGCCAACCCTTAAGCCGGCTAAACCGAAAACCTTAGAGAACGTCCTAAAAACTATAAGGTTTTCTAGGCTGCTGGCTACGTTAATCAGCGAGGATGATGCGAAGTCGGCGTAGGCTTCATCTACCGCAACCAGCCCATCGAATCTCTCAGCGATCTTTAAAATATCCCCGTAATCCAGCTGATTCGCCGTCGGATTATTGGGTGAACATAGGAAAATGACCTTGGTTTTCGGGGTTATCGATGAAAGTATTGCATCAGCGTCGAGCGAGAAATCGTCTTTAAGCAGCACAGTCCTATAATTCGCGTTCTGAATCCTAACACACCGCTCATAAATCGAGAAAGTAGGCTCAATAGATATTGCTTCGTCACCATCCTTAAGAAAAATCTTGGATACTAAATCTATGAGCTGATCGCTTCCAGCCCCAATTATAATGTTCTCCGAAGATACACCAATAACCTCGCTTAAAGCCCCCTTAAGCTCCCTAAACTCGTCACGGGGATATATTCTCGGGTCAACCTCCTCCACAACCTGCCTTAAAATGCCTCTAATAAATTCTAGCGGTATGAAAAAGTTTTCGTTCGAGTTTAGCTTCAATATTTCGCATGGTTTTCTTTTAATCTTCGACGCTAAGCCCTCAATAGTTTCGCCAACATCGTATATGCTGAGGCTGCGGCTTCTAGAAACCACATCCTCGATTATTCTTTTATCCCTCAACCCCTCAACCTCTCCCTTAAAGCTAAGGCATGATTCAATAAGCCCTCGCTCTTAGCTAAAACCATAGCGCTTAGGGATAATTTCCTCATAGCTCTCTCCGAACACTCGACAATACTCAGACATCTAACGAAATCTAGAGCCGATAAAGGTTGATATACAAGCCCATAGCCGCCTGTAGGAATAACATGGTTCGTTCCAAGGCAGTAATCGCTTAGAGATACGGGAGTCGTATGCCCGATAAGTATTATGCCTGAAGAGCATATTTTCCCCGATATTTCATGGGCGCCTCTAGCGATTATTTCAAGGTGCTCCGGAGCAAAATCGTTCACGAAGTCTATTGCCTCATCCATGCTATCGGCAACCAGTATCAAACCATTTTTTTCAAGAGCTTCTTTAACCCCGCTCCCCTCGGGCAGATCACCAATTATATGCATGATGCTGCTAAGGGTGTCCTCGGCAAGACGCATAGAAGTCGTAACCAGCGCGGCTATACTGTCCGCTCCATGCTCAGCCTGCGACAACATGTCTAGCGCAACATAATATGGGTTAGCTGAATCATCAGCTAAAATCATTATCTCGCTTGGACCAGCCGGATGGTCAATTGGAACATCGCGTGAAACGATTCTCTTCGCAGCCAACACATATTTATTTCCCGGACCGACAATTTTTTCGACGGGTTTTATGGTTTCGGTGCCGTATGCTAGTGCTGCTATCGCTTGAGCTCCCCCAACCCTATAAAACTCGTCTGCCCCACATATATCTGCTGCGACAAGGGTTAAAGGGTGGATTTTCCCATCCTTCCTAGGCGGTGAACAGACGGCAACCCTCGGCACACCCGCAACCTTAGCCGGCGCAACAGTCATTATAACCGTGCTCGGATAAGCCGCCAATCCGCCCGGCACATAGCATCCAGCGCTCCTGATAGGCCTATACTCTCTAGATATTTTTACGCCATCTTCATCCTCATATTTGAAGCCAACCCTAGACATAATCATACGCTCAAGGTTCTCAACCCTGCTCTTCGCATCTTCTATAGCCGCTATCTGCTCCTCACTAACCATGCCGTAAGCCTCTTCAACCTCCTCACGTCTAACGCTTATCTGCTCGGAGTTAATTCTGACGCCGTCAAACCTCATGGTTAAATCTACTAGGGCGGAGTCACCCCGCCTCATAACATCCTCAATTATACCCTCAACATACTTAAGTAGATCCAGATCCAGTGTTCTCTTCCTAGGCCATCTGTTCTCTAAAGCCATGTTGCGGGCGCCGCGTAGTTTCGCTATTTTTATCGGCATTTTCCCTATTCTCCTCTAGCGGAGTTTTCTTCCGAGGTTATCTCCTCTAAGGGGAGCACCTGCCTAGGCTCATAGACAACTAATCCCTGAGCAAGCCTCCTCAGTATTGGAAGTATCTCTATGAACTGATCTTTATCTATCACCGTGTTCACTGAGTACCAGTTTTCATCTGAGAGAGGTGACACCGTCGGCTTCTTAAGGGCTGGAAGCCTTTCAAGCAGCTTTGGGAGATTATCTCTGTGAACATTAACAAATATATGCAGCTTCTTCCTCCCATCAACAACCCCCCTTAACAGCGTTAAAACATCATAGATCTTCTCCCGCTTCTCCGGATCCATAAGGGATCTCTTATTCGCTATTAATATCGCCGTGGACTCCATGACGACCTCAATCGGCTTTAAATTATTCCGCTCCAGCGACTCGCCAGTCTCCATAACATCAATTATAGCGTCAGCATCCTCAGGAGGCTTAGCTTCAGTGGCGCCGAACGAAAGATATATCACAACCATACTGTTCTCACCCTTCTTCCACCAAGGCGTAACCATTAATGGCTCCCTATCTCCGTAAAGCCTCCTATAAACCGGGTTACTCATAATATGCTCCGCGGATATATTCAAGTACTCAGTCGATACCCTGAGAACTCTACCCCTCCTATTAAAATCCTCCAAAAGATCTGATAGGCTATTTATGCCAGTCCAATATTTTGGAACAGCTAAGACGAGTTTAACTCTAGCATACTCTAGATCTAGCAGAACATCTACGTTCGCACGCGTCTCTCTAAGCCAGTCTGAGCCAGTTATACCTATGTCATGTAGACCATCACCTACGAGCACAGGTATCTCCTGAGGTCTAAGAACCTTCAACTCTATTTTTGGGTCGTTGATCGACGGCCTGTATGTGCGATCGTCGCCCAGTATCCTGTATCCCGCCCGCTCCAAGAGCTTGAGAGCTCCCTCAGCCAAGTGCCCTTTAGGTATGATAAAGCTCACTTTATCCATCTTGATCACCATTAAGAGCGCTTAACATTAGGTGGGCTGTTAAAATATTTAATGGTGATTGAGAAGCAGACGTATTGCATCTGGCTTTCAGGAAGAATTAGATTACCGGTCTTCGTGAATGTAATCGCCCATCGAATTCAACACCACAAATAAAAATGTGCAATAAAAACGGTATATAAGTCTTTCCTACAAAAACTCTAGATCGCCTCTAAGCTGATCTTAACCCTGCCATCTTCGATTTTTCCAGATATGAGCTGACCACTTTTAAGCGGTCTCCAATCCTCTTCAGCATTAGTCTTCTCTGATGCCACCACAAGCCTGTCAGAGCTCGCTATATAAGCCATCTGCATGGCAGGCTGATCCCTATAGCATAGAGATCTGGTAGCTCCATTCAGGCTTTCATCATATTTGCAGTATGCGTAGAGGCTTGAGCCATCGCTAAGGATCATGTTTAACCCCATGTAAGGTCTGATCTTACCCGCATATTTTCCATGCCCCTCAGACCACACCATCCACAGATCCTCCTCGAAGTTTCTGAGCGCCTGCCGTATGCTTCTCCCTTCATGGAGCTCCTTAACTATATACCAGAAGTAGACCTCGCTGTCATTTAAGCCTCTAATCATCTGCTTCCATTCGCCAAGTAGGTTTGAGACCTCATCCGAAATCATTATGACACCATTATGGGCGAACACGAGGTTGCCGTAGCTGAATGGCTGAGTGTTCTCTATAGATATGAGCTTCTCCATGGATAAACCCCTCGGGTTGCTCGCCCTCCTAATATGGGCGACAATTATATTAGATTTAACGCCTTCAACAAGAGATTTGAAGCGCTCATACTCCCCATATATAGGCTTCTCGCTCC
>JAOAJJ010000115.1 GCA_026414245.1 Candidatus Bathyarchaeota archaeon | reverse complement strand
CTATTAAATATTCGCTCTTATCGCTTGTCCCAACTACAAGAAAATTATGCAGATTTGCGTAAAAATAAAGTATTACCATTCTAACCCTAGCACGCACGTTAGCCAGCGGGATCCTGACGTTCGGATCATTTGGATTCACTTCTAAAGTCTTCATAATGGCTTCACATATACTATCAATATTAATTAGAATCGTTTTTATACCAAGCATTCTAGATACTTCTAAAGCATCTTCCAGATCCTCCTTCGGAGTAAAACTGGTGGGCATTATTACACCTAAAACCTTATCGCTGCCTAAGGCTCTAACACATAAAGCGGCAGTTAAGCTGCTGTCTATGCCGCCGCTCAAGCCGAGAATAACCCCTGCCGCCCCCGCTTTCTTAACCTCACTCCTTATAAAGTCAACTATTTCCCTAACGGCTTTCTCAAAATCTATTTTAGGTACCTCGGCGAGAACCATTCAATAATTCCCCCTTCAAGTTTTCTGGGAATCTTTCACCCGCTGAAGACTTATTTTTCCATCAGATTAAAGAAAAAAATACCTTCTTATCTGTCTTACTAGAATCGTGGTAAGGGCGGTTAAACTGACGCTCATAATTTATTGAATTGAAAGACCTTAAGATTATTAAGGCGCCCTCTAATACTTTAATAATAGAGCGTTAAGACGGCGGAATCTATGAGACATCTTAGAAAAACCTTGCTTGCAAACTTAAAATCCAGGTTTGTTTTGATGGAGACTGCTAGAAGAATCGTTCAATTCTTCTTTTTAATCCTTCTTAACTCGGCTATATTTGGTTTATCTATCATTCCGCTGGTATTGCCGATACTGTTATCTTCCGGCTTACCTTTCAGAATAGCTGGCGAAGCTATAAGCGTTTTGCAGAAAATGATATACGATTCTCTTTTTCCACTACTGCCCCTAGCATCAGTATTATTATTCGGCGTTCTAACCGGTAGGGCTCTATGCGGATGGATATGTCCAATGGGCTTGATTCAAGATATTCTGGCAGTGGACAAAACGAAAAAATTCACTATATCGCCTGAAGCACATAGGAGCTACATAGGCTTAAAATATTTTATTTTGGGTTTAATCTTGTTAATAAGCACATCATTATTTTTAGCGCAATTTAGCAGAGAAGGGAGAGTTTATAGGGAGACGTTAGGATTGTTCGCTCAGGCGCCGTTCAATCCTTTAAACCCGTCTGACACGCTTTTCGCTGTTCTTCCGAGACTACTCTCTAATCTATCGATCTCCCTATATATAGGATTCGAGCATCTTAACATAACACCACTCTTAATTGTCAGACTAATAATATTGATCGCACTCCTATTTTTAGCGGCATATGTTCCGAGAGTTTGGTGCAGATACCTGTGCCCCCAAGGAGCACTACTAGCGCTGGTAAGCCGATTCAGTCTACTCGGTTTAAGAAGAGACATAGTCCGATGCATAAGGGTTGGATGCCGCTTATGTGAAGAGAAATGTCCAATGAAAGTTCCAATACTCAAATTGCCTAGGGAGAAAATAACTGATCCGGAATGCGTATATTGTCTCAGATGCGTTGCAGCTTGCCCAACTAAAGCCATAAAACCAGTTTTTCCATGAAGACGCGGCTAAACACCCAATTTTATCCTATCAGGCATTAGGTGATTTAACACTGTTTACCGCCATCCTTGCCGTAGTTTTAATAGTCTCCTTACTTATGGCGCCGTCACAATAGCATCTATCACCCCATGTTTGAAGACCGCTTCTCCCACACTAGCAACGGGATTTACGCTTAGCTCCACTCGAGATATCTTCACAGCAAGATCCATAACCTTTGATTCGCCTATAATCATAGGCCTGCACCCTCATATTTCCCTGAGAAAAAGCGTTTTACATGGTTATTCTAATATGGGCTTTATTTTTATGGGATCTTCCTTACACGTTGGAGATCTAGAGATGATCTTAATATTATTCTAAAAAAGACAAGATATAATAAGATTGTTAGCGGTTTTCTAAGGGTTTATGATGCCTAAATTCTTAGTGTATTAAAGGTGTTCTTCGATCTCTTTCCTTAAGATTAATTTTATGTTGTGCTTCTCTGCAAGTCTCTTTAGTATCTCGGCTATGTTTGGTGGTGTGTGGCTGACTGCAAGCACGGTTAATATTGGCTTCTTCTTGAATATTTCCTCGATGATCTTTGTGCGCTCTAGGATTTTCTCGATCTCTCGCTCCGCCTCCACCGTGTCTCGTATGGTTAGTGTTGTCTCGCCGACGACTAGTGGCTCCTCGCAGAAGATGTTAATCTCTAGGAGTTTGCCCTCATGAATTAGAATCTTCTTTTCAACACTTGCTTCGGGGTACCCCATCTCATCTAGGTGGAACTCTATGAAGGATCTGGCGTAGTCCTCAAATGCTATTCCTATGGCTCTTCTCAGGTCTCTAAATCCGTCCCTCACATATCTCCATAGCCTATCTTGGCTCATTCTTAACGCTCTTATCTCCTCCCAGATCCTAGTGAACTCTTCGTCATGCCTCCTAAAGCCGGCAACCATATCCTCCCTGAGCTTGGCAATCTCCTCATCATGCCTCCTAAAGCCTGTGACCATGTCTTCTCTAAGTCTTATAAGCTCCTCATCATATCTTTTGAATCCGGCGTTCATATCCTCCCTTAATCTCATGATCTCCTGTGCGTGTCTTTCAAGTATCTCGTCATGTCTCTTAAAGCCTGTGACCATGTCTTCTCTAAGTCTTATAAGCTCCTCATCATATCTTTTGAATCCGGCAACCATATCCTCCCTGAGCTTGGCAATCTCCTCATCATGTCTCCTAAAGCCTGTGACCATGTCTTCTCTAAGTCTTATAAGCTCCTCATCATGCCTCTTGAAGCCGGCGTTCATGTCTTCTCTAAGCCTTGCTTGTTCTTCAGCTAGCCTGGTCTGTTCTTCCCTAAGCATTTTAATCTCGCTGTAGATCTTCTCAATCTCACTCCAAATCTTTGTCTGCTCCTCCCTGAGCTTAATTTGCTCCTCAGCCAGCGCATCAAGCCTTTTAAGTATCTCTGATAGCCCTAGATAGCCTGCTACGGCGTAGCGAAACTCCAGATCCCTATCCAGCAGCTCTAGAAACTCCCTCTTCAAAGATTCCATTACATTATCACTGCCACTGCCCGCTAACATACTTAAAATGAGGCGAGAATATTTAAGGATTAAAGTTCGGTTTGCTGAATAATAAAAAAGAGGGGGAATGTGGTTATGGAAGCGAACTTATGGATAGTTTACCTTACAAGGGTTTTGGCAGACGAAGTATAGCTTATTATTGTTCAGCCAGTCAAGTATATTCTTCCAGTATTCTTGCGTGGCTCTTGTGGCTCTATCTGATAATGCAGTATTAGCCCGCTCAATTATTTCGCCGATGGATATGAAGCCGCTTGGCACATATGTTGATGGGCCAACATAGACTATTGTTGTGTTGCTTAGGTAGCCGTGGCGGACGTTAAGCACAGTTGCGATAAGCTGGGCTGAGAGCATCCACCTCATGTCCTTTGCGTCTGCGCTTAACAGGTAGTTTCTAATCTGAGACCTCGCTGTTAGGATGCTGCCGCCATTAAATGGTGGATAACTCCATCTACTTGGCCTATATAAGTTTAGTTGGTTGAGGCATTTTACATCATCAGAAGTGATGAGTTTGTTGCCAGCATTAGCCCAGTAGCCCAGCGTCCTACCGCCGTATCCGGGCTTTAGGCAGATGTTTCCAAAGTTGTTGTCTCCGCTGATTTCGCCCGATTGGAGCGTAACCGTTATGCTGGTTTTTGTTGTGTTCACCCAATTGTTGGGCAGAACCTCCTTAACCACGTATGTTCCAGCATCTAGCCCATCAAAGCAGTAGCTCCCATCAGAGCCAGTCGTCGTTTCCCCAATTTTCGAGTTGCCGAGCCAAAGCTCTATTTTAATGCCTTCAACACCCTGCTCACCATTATCCCATCTGCCGTTAGCGTTGGCGTCATAGAATTTGTATCCGCATATCTTAGCGACCAAATCCACCGAAACGGTGGCATTAGCCGAGACCACTAGGCCTAGGTCATCTTTGCCGGAGGCTGTGACCATGTTTTTCAGCGGATCTGGATCATTAACTTTAACAGTGTATGTAGGTGTGAGTGTTATGTTTTTGCCTACATCTAAATAGCCATTAATGAGTAGGTCCCCGAACAGCGTGTCTGTAACATTCACGTTGTAGAGTGGGCAGTCGCCGGTATTCTTAACAACTATCGTATACTTTATTGCGTCTCCAGCATAAGCTTTGGT
>JAOAJJ010000114.1 GCA_026414245.1 Candidatus Bathyarchaeota archaeon | reverse complement strand
TTATATCCCGTGACATACATGCCGAGCTAATGTGCCTATTAGCGATGCTGGCTTCAACATTAGATAAGTTTGCTACGGAGATAAGGGAGTTACAGAGGACCGAGATAGCCGAGGTTTTCGAGCCGTTTGAGAGGGGGAGACAGGTTGGAAGCTCAACGATGCCTCATAAGCGTAATCCAGAGATATGCGAGAGAATATGTGGTTTAGCAAAGGTTGTTAGAAGTCTTGTTATACCAGCTTTGGAAAATATTCCAACATGGCATGAAAGGGATCTAACACAGTCTTCGGCTGAGAGATTTATTATACCTGAAGCATGCATTCTAGTGGATTATATGCTAAACCTAATGATTTGGGTTCTATCGCATCTTGAAGTCGACAAGGAGAAGATGCTTGAAAACATAGGTTTAACCCAGGGCAGGGCGTTGTCGGAGGCAGTTATGATAGCTCTCGTGAAGAAGGGGATGAGCAGGCAGGAAGCGCATGAACTTTTAAGGCAGATAGCGATAAAAAGCGCATCCGAGAATATACGCTTCAGAGAAGCGCTCATAAATAACGAGGTAATTAAAAGATTTCTAACCGAGAAAGAAATAGACGAGGCTTTGGATCCGAAAAACTATCTTGGCACCGCTATTGAGCAGGTTGAATCAGCCATAGAAAGGACGCTTCAAGAGAGGCGTGAAAGAGGATTATGAAGAAAACAATTTTATGCCATCTCAACCCTTATTTTTAATTAAGGCAGGCGATACTTTCACCTAACTATGGTGATGCACTATTCTCTTATCGGCATCGGGATCACTATTAGAGTTTGAGTTCTGAGAACACCTCTTATATTTTGAATCTTTTCGATGACCTCTCCGAGATTTTCCATTTTCTCAAATTCCACCTGAATTACATCGTCAAACTGCCCAGTTACAGCATAAGGCCCCCTTAACCCCCTCAACCTTTAATGCTGTCTCAGCAATCTTCCATATCATGCCGGGCTCAGAGNTTACGAGAATATATGCCTTCATCATATTCTCACTGAAATATTTTTATCTTCTAGGAAGTATAAAAGAATAATAAATCCAAGCGGCATGTGAGTGAGCACATCTATCAGTTTATCCCATTAAACAGATTTTCGATGAGCATCGTAATACTTAAAGAATAATTTTAGTCGTGGAGGCATGAAGCTGCAAACGCTACTTTATGCTTAGATAAATTAGAGTAGTCGGCTAAGAAGGCTTCTTTTTTAAAAAAAGATGAAGAATAACCGCTTTAGCAGATTGGCATTTTACCGTAGACTAAATCCATGATAAAATCATTTATGTTTTCAAGCTCATATCTTACAATATCTTCGACTTTCTTTCTTATAGCGTTAAAATACGATTCAGAGGTCGTTATAAGCTGTACAGCGGTTATGACTGGCTGATCTATTGGCTGACCAATTTTGCTCAGCATCCAAACATAAACCTCTTTCACACCATTTATCTCATTATAGATTTTCTCAGCGATGCTATGAGTCAACAAATTATATATTTTGCCAACGTGGCTAACCGGGTTTTTACCCGCAGCGGCTTCTGAACATTGAGGTCTGTTGAGCGATATGAGCCCATTAACTCTATTTCCTCTGCCCACCTGTCCTGAATCAGCTCCATCGGCGCTTGTTCCTAGGACTGTTAAATAGACACCGTTAACACCTCTACCCGGCATGTCTAGAGTATTCAGCTCTATACTAATTTTATCGAAACCATGACTTCTTCTGTTAACGAACTCTTTCATGTCGTAAAGAGCAGCTTCTTTTCTTTCAAAGTAATGTTTTTCATCGCTTATGAATCTGTCCACAAAAGCCATCGAAACTGTTAGCTTTAGCTCTCTGTTTCTTCGAAAAGCCATAACCTTAACGTCTTCCCCAGTTTCAGGAAATCTTCTCTTGAAGTCTTTAGAGTTAAGATATTTCTCCAGATTTAAAACAGTCTCCTCTGTTCTGGTTAAAGGTGCCCATCCGACAGCAGCCGAAGTATCGTTTGCCTCCAGCACCCTTCCGCCGCGTCTAAAAATATCCGTGAGCGCCTGTGAACCCGGCTGTATTTCAACCTGATACGTTACATGTCTATCTGGGTCGACGAACCTAAAGTTCCTTTTAAACCAATCTTTAGCTGTTTCAATGGCTATATCAGAAACCGGAATCTTAACATTATCAGCCTCAAACGTCGCTCTATCACCAAATATGAGTTTCATTGGCTTCTTAATGATCCCGCCGCCGAATCTTACCTCAACTTCACCAGCCACCAAGAGAGACTTATCGATATTATGATGCATCACCGCCCCGACTTTATCAAGATATGCCTTACAAAGTTTAACTGAAACTTCATCCATTATCGCGTCACATATAGTGTCAGGGTGACCTAACCCCTTCCTCTCCACTATTTCAATCTCTTGCTCCTCCAAGGGTGTGTTCTTCGAGAATATGACGGCTATATTATTTCCAATCCCCATCTTGGGTGACCTCTCAACACTTCAGAGATGATTAGTGTTCGCATATATATTTTTTGGTATAATAAGCCGAATAAATATGTAATTTAATGTATAAATCCCCCCTAACAATGTTGGTTTATATCGATTTATCTCTAGATAAAAATAAATATTACTCTAAAATATTTCTTTAATTGGAATTATAACTGGGGATTATATTTTGATGATAACCGGCTCACTACTCAAAAAAATGAGAATTGAAGCTGGGTTAACCCAAAGCCAGCTAGCGAAGATGGTTGGAGTTTCACAGGCGCATATAGCCAAAATAGAAGGCGGGAAAGTTGACCCTAGGCTATCAACGGTAAACAAAATTCTACAAATATTGACCTATAGGCGCGGAAAGAAATGTAGAGACGTGATGACGCGAGAAGTTATAACCACGACACCTAAGGAGAAAATAAAGAAGGTTAGCGAAATAATGGTGAGATACGGGATTTCGCAATTGCCTGTGGTTGATGGAAATAAGGTCGTTGGCATGATAACTGAGGAAGGCATTATAAGGAATTTAAGCTCAAATATATCTGAAGAATTTGTTGAAAAGATCATGGAACCTCCCTTTCCATTCGTATCTGAGGAAACAGATATAAGTGTAATTAGACCGTTATTGGAGACTCACCCTGGAGTCTTAGTGATTAGTAAAGGTGACTTGGTCGGTATTATTACTCGTTCAGACCTGTTAAAGGTTATATAGCGGGTTACAGCATATGCGTGAAATTAAATTAAATGATTGTTCATTATAAGGGTTTAACTCTGAAATCCTCTTTCACAACGTTTAAAACCATATTTGTAACTGTACGCTTAATGTGGGGCATCGATAAAAGCTTTTTGACGAATGCATTTAACTCCTCCCTATCTTTGAACCTAGCTATCACAGCTATGTCGAAGTCGCCAGTTATATCGTAGACCGCAATAGCGCTCTCATTTTTCGCAATCTCATTCTCCACATCAACTAAGTGGGCTCCTTCTGCTTGAATAAAGATTATGGCGATAGTTCCATATCCCAGCTTTATTGGATCAACTAGCACCGTATAACTTTTTAAAATACCCATATTCTCAAGCTTTTTGATCCGATTGTAGACTGTTCCAACAGAAACCCCAAGATTATCGGCTATTTTATTATAGCTTAACCTAGAATCCTCCTGTAGCAACCTAATTATTTTGAGGTCTAACCCATCGATCTTGTTAAGTGGCGATGTCTACACCCCCAGTTCATTAAACTGAACAATTGTTCAATAAATAGCGAAATTATTTAAAGTTTTTGCATTTAATCCAAAAATTTTATATATAAGTGTGAAATAAAAATTCAATCTATTGAATAATAGCGGTGGATAAGTATTGGATAGCGGCGCCCTCGATGAATCCATTAAAGCTGCTATTGAAACTTTAAAGGTTAACGGGGTTCGGTGGGTTCATGCAGCGTTCGTTGATATAAGAGGCTTAATGCAAGATATGGTAGTCCCCGCTAGAGAGTTTATTGATGGAGATGCCTTTAAGACAGGTTTAGGTTTTGACGGCTCGGCGGTTAGAGGCTTTAAATCTATTGAAGAATCCGATATGGTTCTTATGCCAGACCCAAAAACACTTGCAATACTCCCATGGACAAATGATGAAAACCAAAAAAGCGCCATAACTATAGGTGATGTTTATGAGGCTTATGGAGGCAAATCTCCATCCGAAGTTGATCCTAGAGGTTACGTTGCAAAAAGGGCGGTTAAGGCGGCTGCAGAGATGGGGTACACCGGATATTTTGCTCCGGAAATAGAGGGCTTCATATTTT
>JAOAJJ010000113.1 GCA_026414245.1 Candidatus Bathyarchaeota archaeon | reverse complement strand
GTCAGATGTGTATAAGAGACAGGTGTCTCTATAAGCGCCTGGGCAGAATCCCTATCCTTAACGAGTGCGATGAGGCGCCCCCAGCTCCCTACAACCGGTTTCAGGACGGCTGGGTAACCTAGCTTCTCTAACGCTTTCATTGCTCCCTCGTTTGTGAAGGCTACCATAGTTTGAGGAACCGGAACACCTACCTTAGATAGAGCGATCGTCGTGAAGAGCTTGTTTCCGCAGATTAAGGAGACGTTGAATGGGTTTATGACTTGGAGACCTGCACCCTCAAGGACAGCCGTTATATGTAGGCCTCTAAAGTAGCTTATGCAGCGCTGGAGCACTATGTCCCCAAACATCTCTCTAAGCTTACTAAGGTTACTAGAGCCCTCAGTAGCATTCAAGTAGATTTCTTTCGAGTCCACTAGTTTGAGGTTTAATCCAAGTCTCTCAGAGGCTTCTATTAGCGCCTTTTCCTCCCATCTAACTCTATCATATATTAGGCTTATTCCGCTCATTTGATTCTATTCGCCCCAGTCCTCACCTTCAATCTCAGCCGGCTTAATATTAATGGAGCCTTTATCATCTAACGTTATCTCTAGATCTAGCCCGCAGTCTGGGCAGCTAACTATCTCTCCAGATATCACATCGCTCGGAATATCTATATCCGCATCACATTCAGGGCATTTTGCCTTGAAGGCTATCGCCTCCTCTTTACGCTTTAATAGGAGAAAGCATATTTCTTTATAAATGTTTCGGAAAAATTAAAGAATATTTAATTTTTCCAAAATAAAGCGTTTTTTCCTCAATTAGTTTATATATTGGAGCTTGGAATCTTTATTTTTGAGGGAGTGTGGTGAGTTTAGATATAGATGATGTTGACAGAGAGATAATTAGGATGCTTCAGGAGGATGCGAGGATATCTTTTAAGAGAATAGCTGAAAAGCTGAATCTCAGCGAGGCAACAATATTCACTAGGGTGAAGAAGCTCCTTAAAAAGAATGTTATAAAGGGGTTCACCGCCATAGTCTCACCGGAGAAGGTTGGAAAAAACATAACAGCGTTCGTGCTGATAAATGCTGATCCAAAGAAGCTACATAATGTTCTTGAAGCATTAAGTAGAATGGATGAGGTTTACGAAGTTTACGATGTGACCGGCTCCTACTATGCTTTAGCTAAAATTAGAACTGAAGATCAAAGCAGGCTTGCGAAGATAATTGATGATATAGGCATGGTTGACGGTGTGATAAGCACGGAGACAGCGCTCGTTTTGAGGAGCGTGAAGGAAGAAGTTAGGATAAAAATCTAGGAGCATAGAGGATATATACTTGAACTATAGCTTACGCTGAAGGGTTTAGAGGTAGGTGGGGGCGCTATTAGGCGCATAATAGTTGTAACTGGAACCCCTGGCGTCGGAAAATCTTCGGTTTCAGCCGCGCTCGCTTCTAGAATAAATGCTCACTTAGTGTCTTTAGGTGAGCTTATTAGAGGAGAAAGGCTTTACCTCGGCTTCGATAGGGAGAGGGATACTTTAATTGCGGATATGGAGAAGGTTTCTAGGAGAGTTAGCGAAATTATTTCCAGCGTTCAGAAAGATATAGTTATAGAGGGGCACTTAGCCGTCGACGCTGTCCCAGCTGAGGAGGCGAGCATTGTCTTCGTCCTCAGAAGAAAACCCGAGGAGCTTAAGAAAATTCTTGAGGAGAGATCCTACACCGAGAAGAAGATTATGGAGAATCTTGCCGCTGAAATTCTAGATGTTTGCCTCTTCGAAGCCGTGAAGAAGTTCGGCGTCGGGAAGGTCTGCGAGATAGATGTGACCTCGAAAAGCGTGGATGAAGTTGTTGAGGAAATATTGGATGTTCTCAGCGGTCTGAGGGAGTGTAGAGTTGGGGTTGTAGACTGGCTGGGGGATCTTGAAGCAGAGGGTAAGCTGGAGGAATATTTGGGGAAGTTCTAGAAAGACTTCAGCCCCTTTAATATATCTGACTTTGTAATCAGCCTTATTCCCCTACGGTTTGCGTACGCCTTCGCATGTTCACTAAACTTTCCAGCCACCAGGATTGGGCTGGGGAAGCCGAGGCTCTGCGCGATCTTATCTATATTTATGATTATGTTTACTCCAACAGTCCTATTCCAATCTTTAATCCAAACTGGATGGACTTCGCTCCCTCTCCGTATTATCAGGTCGAAGCTTCTGCGTGGCGAATCATCGCCTCTAGGTGGATTCTCATCTACCGTATAGCCTCTCCTATTGAAGTATCGTATTGCAAGGGCTATCAGAGGCTTCTGACTCAACTCTTCCACAATAAAGATTAGCGGCACCTTAAGTAGAAAAATCTTTTTTACAAGTTGATGTTTCTTTAGGCTTCCAGTCCATTATTTCTTTAACACCTATCCATTGAGCTAAAATATATCCAACTATGATTTGGAGCCAGAAGGTTACGGCTCTTATAAGTAGAGTGGCTGTTCCACTTATTGCTGCCGGTATAGCGAACACTGTGTAGAGGTTCGCCATAACTATTTCTACTAGCCCCAGTGGGAGCGCTATTGGAATAGATTGAACTGTAACGCTTATAGCGTAGACTATGATTGATTCAATCATCTTCGCCGAGATCTCAGTGAAGCCGATAGCATAGAAGACTAGGAGATATACGCTTAGGTGAAGAAACCATGCAGTGAAGCTGTAGGCTATTGACTCTGCCACCACCCGCCATTTCTCACCGAACGATTTAAAGCCGCTGTGAAATTGTATTAGGCTCCGATAGGCTCTTTTTCTGGCTTCTGAGGGGTCGAATCTAATCCTCCTAAATATTGGAGCCATAAGCTTTATAAGCGTGTCGACGATTTTTCCAGCAGCTTCTTCTCTAAGAGACACATATAGTAGTAGAAGGATTAGAGTGAGGGAGCCGGCGATGGTTATCAGCAGCAAATATAGTAGCTCAACTGTAACCCCGCGTCTAAAGATGAAAAATATGGAGGCGAAGAGCAATCCACTTAAAGTTACGAATACTGTTATTATGCGGTGGGCTACAACCGACGCAATAACCTTACCTGAATTTAAAGAGTCTCTGCGAGCGAGATAGACTCTAACTATTTCACCTGAGACAGTTTCAAATGGAACTATTAAATCCGCAAAGTTCCCCAGCCAACAGTAAATGAAAGCCTTTTTTAGACCAGTGTTTATTGACAACGCCTTAAGGAGAGCGTTCCAACTCATCGAGTAGAAGAGTACACTTAATATCATGGTGGCTATTGTCGCGGAGTAGAAGAGCGAGTATCTATATGGGTCAACCCTCATAAAAACCTCAATCATGTCGCCTATGCCGATGAAAAAGTAGATATATAGGATGAAGACTATTAAGCCGACCGTCGAAAATGCAAGCGTCCTTGCAAGCGTATGCTTCTTCATCTCCAAACCAGCCGGGAGAAGCGTTGAAGCCGCCTATATAAGCGTGTAAGTAATATGTAGAATCACATGCTTTAAATAAGTATTCTTAAATTTAAGTGATTCCGCTGGGGTATCGCTGGGATGGGACGGATAAGAGCCGTCATATTCGACTTAGATGATACACTGATATACTCTAAAATAGATTATGGTGGCGTTAAGAGGGCGCTGATCAGGTTTTTCGTTGAGCATGGTGTTGAGCCGAGCCTTTTAAGCGAAGACATGCTTAACTTTGAGATCTTTAAAGTTGCTGCTGAGAGCCTACGTAAGAGTAAACTGCCCAAGGAGGCTATTGAAAGGGTTCTTGAGGAGGCTAGAGCAGTATTAGATGATTTTGAGATGAAGGCTTTAGGGGGCGCTAGGCTAATGGAGGGGGCTTTAGAGACCCTCAATTCTTTAAAGGAGATGGGGCTGAAAATCGGCATTGTAACAAATAGCTGCAGGGTGTACACGGCTAAGATAATTGAAGTGTTCTCGCTGAATAGGTATGTTGACGTGTTCATCACTAGGGATGACGTCAATAGCTTAAAGCCAGACCCGGGGCACTTGTTAAAAGCTCTGGAGATTTTAGGCGTGTCAGCTGATGAGGTTGTCTTTGTCGGCGACCATTGGATAGACTCTGTCTGCGCTGAAAGGGCTAATGTAAAATTTATTTTGTTTAGGGGTGGAAGGTGGAATTTTAGAGGGGAAGAGGTTACTAGGGATGCTGTGGTTGAAGACTTAAGGGCGCTTCCCACCCTAATCCAGTCAATCTAAGGCTTCTGCCTTTTCAGAGTATTCTGGGAAACTGTTATGGTGGAGGTGGGCGGCGATAGTTATGCTTATTAAGTTAACCCAGCTTATTTCTAAACAACGATTTAATTAGAATTATTTGATCCGTGGGCGTAACGTTAATGGAGTATGCAGTGGAGACATTTGATCTGACGAAGAT
>JAOAJJ010000112.1 GCA_026414245.1 Candidatus Bathyarchaeota archaeon | reverse complement strand
GAACAGGGGTTATCCAGTGCACAATTAAAAGAGATAGGGTTGATGAAACAACCTTTGAAGAGGCGAAAAAATTAACTTTAGAGTCAACGCTCGAATTAACCGGGGTTGTTAAAGAGGATCAGAGAGCTCCAGGAGGATATGAGCTACAGGCTCATAGCCTGAGAATCATTCACAGGTCAGAGGAAGGATTTCCAATAGCGAAGAAGTATCACGGACCAGATTTTCTATTGGATAACAGGCATTTATGGATTAGAAGCCAGAAGATGCAGAGGGTTCTGCGCATCAGAGCCGAGCTACTTAAAGCCGCTAGGGAATGGTTAAATGAAAATGGGTTCATCGAGTTTCATGCACCGACGCTTATAACCGCCGCCTGTGAGGGGGGAGCCACGCTATTCAGCGTCAAATACTTTGATAAAGTTGCTTATTTAACACAGAGCTGGCAGCTTTACGCCGAGGCTGCGATATCTAGTCTGGGAAAAATATACACTATTGCTCCATCGTTTAGGGCTGAGAAGTCTAAGACCAGGCGCCATTTAACCGAATTCTGGCATCTCGAGGTTGAGGTCCCATGGTGCGATTTAGAGGGAATAATGAAGATTGAGGAAGAACTATTATTCTACATGGTTGATAAATTATGTGGAAACCCGGTCACCGTCAGAGATTTGGAGGCTCTCGGCAGGAAGAGAGACTCGCTTTTAAAGGCTGTTAATATACCCTTCCCAAGAATAACCTACGATGAAGCCATTGAAATATTGAATAAGGATGGCGTGAACATTGAGTGGGGCGACGACTTAGGCTGGATTGAGGAGAAGCATTTAGCATTAAAGTTTGATAAACCATTCTTCGTGAAGTATTACCCGAGGGGGGCGAAAGCCTTCTACCATAAGCCTAACCCGGAGAGACCTGAGGTAACCTTGTCAGCGGATCTGCTCGCGCCGGAAGGCTATGGTGAGATAACGGGAGGCGGGCAAAGGATCGATGATAAGAATGAGCTTCTGGAAAGAATACGGGAGAATAACTTAAACCCGAGTGACTACGAGTGGTATATAGACTTGAGACGCTGGGGATCTGTGCCGCACGCCGGCTTCGGTCTCGGCGTGGAAAGAGTGGTTATGTGGATATGTAAGCTAAACCACATAAGGGACGCTGTAGCCTTCCCAAGACTGCTGAACAGAGTATATCCATAATAACATATTTATATTGGAGAAAAGACCCGGTGCCGTCTTCCAATGAAAATTATGCCTAAAACACTTATGTGGGCAAATATGCTAAAAGTGGCTAGATTGAAACACCTTTCACCGATCTAAGTTCAGGCTCCTCCATATCAGCCGTCATGAACGCATACTCAAATTTTTCATCAGTGGTTGACGCCCCAGCCCTCCCTTTTGCATCTAATGCTACTACAGCTATATTCCTAGCAAACCTATCTCTGCTAAGAATAAATCTCATAGCTGTTTCCGCAGCCTCCTGTGCGCTTAAACCCCTATACATGTATTCAACAACTATTCTCGTGGTGCAGAAACGCATTATGTTTTCACCCAAGCCGGTTGCGCTGGCGCCGCCGGCTAAACTGTCAGCATAGATCCCTGCGCCTATAATCGGTGAATCCCCAACTCTTCCAGGCATCTTAAACGCTAAGCCGCTTGTTGAGCAGCCGGCGGCAATATTTCCGCTTTTATCGATCGCAACTACACCGATGGTGTCATGAGCCTTCATCTCATGAATATATTTAGCCCAGAAGTCTAATGTGCCCTTCCCCGGACTTGAATGCTTAACCTGATCTAAATATTCTCTCCAGGCTTTCTTAACCTCCGGCTGTAATGGCGCATGATGCTCTAGACCCATCAGGCGTGCAAACATGTATGCTCCCTCACCCACCAGCATAACGTGCGGAGTTAACTCCATAACCTTCCTCGCTAGAGATATTGGGTTCTTAACGTTCTTCACAGCGGCAACAGCCCCGGCTCTTAGAGTTGAGCCGTCCATAATTGACGCATCTAATTCCACATCGCCCAGCATGTTTGGGTATCCTCCTAAGCCCACGCTCCTATTCGCCGGATCGTTTTCCACAGTTTTTACCGCCTCCTCGACGGCATCTAAGGCTGAGCCGCCAGCTCTGAGAGCCTTCATGCCGGCTTCAGCAGCCTTCAAACCAAAACTCCAAGTTGCGATTACTGCGGGCTTAATCGACCCCATAAAATATAATTTATTTAATTAATCCTTTTTTATGGTTGCGGCTCGCAAAGTTGACCTTTATTCACGCATGGCTGATACGCTAAATACTCTCTATAACGTGGCTTCAAGCGTTAGGAGGAAGATGAGCAGAGAGGTTGCTATAACAAAAGCTGCCACTTCAAAAATCGCTTTTAACGTCTTATCTCTCAAGCGCCTTTCAACCACGGTTACTGCGCCGCCTAAAGCATGAAGGTATGCTAGGAAAATCGCCAGAATTCTGAGAGATTTATCTGTATGTATTCTTCTGGGTTCAGGGATCACTCTTACATCCGCTGTTAGCATTTGATAGCCGCTGAGCAGATATATCGAGGCTATCACTATTAAAGGCAGGGAGGTGAGCTCAACCATTAGTAGAGATAACCTAACCAGCATAACCCTACTAACCAAGATACTTCACCTTCTAGACGTAATATACTCCCATATATCTTCAAAAGATGTTTTCGGCGGGCTCTTAGGAACCCCGATGGGAATTATGTATAGGGGCTTCTCCTCCAGCTTAGCGTCAATAACTTTAGCCACTTGGTCGTCATAGAAGGCTCCGATAACCACAGCGCCATACTCGAGGGCTGTAGCCATAAGATATATGTTCTGTCCAGCATGACCAACCTCCATTGGAACATATCTGACTTCTCCTCTCCTCCCATAAACACTTGTAGTTCTCTCGAAAACAGCGCAGATAACGATGCTTAATGGGGCTTCCCCAACCCATCTTTGACCTAAGGCTGCCTCCATAAGCTCCCTTCGATATTCGCCTTCCTTAACCAATAGCAGCGTATGGCTGTGGGGTTCATACTTGTAAACTCCTTCTCTGAGGAAAACCTCCGCGGATTTTGCGCCCCTCTCACCTATCACTACGTAGATTTCGAGGGGGTATGTGGCTCCGGCGCTGGGCGAAGCCCTAAAACCCCGCTTGGGTTCAGTTATGCCGTACGCCGCCCACAGTATCATCGCTAAGCTGTTTAAGTCTACTGGTTCATCAGTATATTCTCTAATGCTTCTTCTCAGGAGAATTGCCTCCTCAACTGTTAGTTCACTGACTTTACGCGGTAATGGTAGGAGAACCTTCTCGTCGAGTAGCACCGGCGTATTTGACGTCGCTTTAGGCTTCTCTGGTGGAAGAGTAATATACCATACGTATACTAGTATAGAGGCAGTTAAGGCTATTGAAAATGCCCAAACAATCTTCCCAGATAACTTAACCAATACGCAAGCCTCCCAAAAATCACTCACCTAGAATAATTTTTTCACCCAGTGATATAAGCATGTTTTGATCAAATATGTTCGTCACCTTTATCGGATAGTTAATTTTACTATCCATTCCACCTCAGCCTTAGGGCTTAATCATTAGGCTCATAGATAAAAGGGGGCTGAAAGCGTTAACTCCACAATTAGTATTCTCCAAAAATATGCTAGCTATTCAGAAACTGTTACAGAACCCTTAATAGTTTCCGCCTAGAAATTCTTTCTTGAAGAACCATGTGGCGCATCTTTAGGAGAGACGCCGTAGAAGTCCTATATGATGAGAGGGTTAGATCCAGCCTAGCGAGATACTTCGCCGTCATGAACGATGAGAAGCCTGCAAAGTTTATGATCGCTAAGAGGCTTCCAGCGGAATTTAATGTGGATGAACCGCTTGAAATCTTGTGGGCTAAACACGAGAAGCTAACCGGCGACTTCTATAGGGTTCAGGGCGAGATAGATTCTGGGAGAATGAGTTTAGGGGAGATGGATACTCCGGAAAAATCCTATTTAGACCTTAAAATAGCTATAGCGAACAGAATCCTTGAGCGCTGCCACCTCTGCAACAGGAGATGCGGAGTAAATCGGCTGAAGGGTGAACTAGGTTACTGCAGATGCGGAACAAAGATAACGGTCTCCTCCATATTCGAGCATATAGGTGAGGAGCCGGAGCTAGTCCCCTCTGGAACAATATTCACAATGGGATGCACTATAAGATGCCTACACTGCCAGAACTGGACCATATCTCAGTGGATGGAGAGCGGGGAGGTCTATTCCCCTAAACGTTTAGCTTCAGCTGTTGAGGGACTACGTGTAAGCGGCTGTAGGAATGCCAACCTGGTCGGTGGCGAACCAACCCCTTGGCTTGAGCAGTGGCTTGAGACATTCAGGCACGTTAATGT
>JAOAJJ010000111.1 GCA_026414245.1 Candidatus Bathyarchaeota archaeon | reverse complement strand
GGGATTGTATGTATGAGGGTTTATCCATCCAGAAACATGCCTTTAGGTGGCTCTAAAGCACCATGGGAAATCAGGTTTCATAGGGCTCCATGGCTGAGGCAAGCGTTAATCCAACTTGGATTAGGCTATCATCATAAAGCCTCCGGCGAGAGAAGCCCAGCAGAATCAGCATTCTTATTACTAAAAGCAGAGGACAGGAGTATTCTCCAACAACATAACAAAACCTAAAACGTAACGAGAGCATGAGATGGAGGAGAAGCATAGAATGCTAGAATCTACTTTGCAACATGTTCACATACTACTACAATAACCTAAGGAGGAGAGCTTTAAGTTGCCGCGTCTTAACAAGAGAACGAAAAATTTAAAAGTGGCAGTATCTCCTGATATATTTTAGGAGATATGCCATGAAAATAAAAACATTTCCGCGCGCAACTTTATCACTACTATTATTAACCATTTTATTGACAGTAATTTTACCTCCCGTATATGCGGAAGAGGAACACGTATATTACGGGTATGTCCCTGTTGGAACAGATGCGGGTGATCCCAATATGTATCCTCAAAGGCGTAATATTGAAGAACTAATTAATGGAGTTATTTATAACTATACGCCTCCAGAAGGCACCGCAATTCTAGATATTATAGCAACTGAAGATAATACTTACGTAGAAGTATGGGATATTTTGGCTAAGGAAAGGATAGGCTCGGCGACACTGAATGCTCTAGAAAAATATACATTATTTGTTAAGTTTGGCACATTCTTTAAGGTCGTCGCAAATAAAAGAGTCTCAGTACTTCAAAGTGGTGGCTATTTAGAGTATGAGGTTTGCGGAGATACTACTTTTTACCCGGCGGATGATTTTGGTTTTATAGGAAAAAGATTCACCTTCACACCTACCTCATTTCCTAATGCATACATTACGTACCGTTACGGCTCTAACTTTATCTGCGCTGCTCTGGAAGACACTGAAGTAATCCTATATGATTCAACAGGTGAGGAAGTTATGCGTTTTAGTTTAAGGCAAGGGGAGTCATTAGCTTATAACCGAGGTAGACTTATAAATCGGCGTGACAAGGGATCCCCAACTCATGGTGGGGGATCTTCAATAATCTTTCGTGCGGTGTCAACTGGACTAATATCTGTGCGGTCAGCAACCCAAAGAAGCTTCCTCGCGGTTCCAGCAGTCACAGGTGGATGGGTTGGCAAACTTTTCTTCACACCGATTCTTCTAGCGGTTGATGAGCCCGGAGCCGAGCAAGTTCTTATAATTGTCCCTATAGAGCCCGGAACAGTAAGCATATACGATGGTAAAATGAATCTTCTAGCCGAGAAATCTTTCACACAAGACGACATTAACAACAAAGTCTTCTGGTTCTATTCATTTGGTAAGCCATCTCAAACTGCGGCTATCATTAAAAGCACATGTAAAATTACTGTTTTGGAGGGTTCAACCTATATTCCTCCTGAGATTGAGGAGAGAACTATAGAACCAGAAGACTTAGGCTCTAATATAGCCTATATGGGTGCTAGAGCAAACGAGGAGACGCGCTTTTATACTCCATCAACAGCAATAATATTTGCTCCAGAAGACCTAACGATAACAGTCAATGGAGAAACAAAAAGCCTTAAGAAAGATGACTTCATAATTCTAGATAGGGGTGTCCACTCGATAAAAGCCAGCCACGAAGTAATAATACAAATTAACTGCCCAGGAAATCCGCTGACAATACAAATATGGGGCGTTGAGGGACCGGGTGGGTGGACTCGAGTTATAGAGACAAAAACTACAGGCTGGACTGACTGGGCATCATACCTAATCTCAGTCCAAGATATAAGAAAAACCATAGAAGTGCCAAAAGGCTTCGCTGAAGCTCCAGCTGCGGGAATGGGAATTAATTGGGCTATAATCGGAGCGGTTATGGTAGGAGCTATAGCGGCGGGTGGCGGTTTTCTCCTATTAAGGAGGAGAAGACTCGCCAAGGTGAATAAAACATGAGTTTTTCTCTAAGAAAATATTTTTTATACTTTCTAATCGTCTTATTCATTTCTATGACTATTTTCTCTTTACTGTTGAATAATGTGGAATGCCTCGCCTCTAGTTTTGATTCTGGTTCGGAATTATTACCCACAAAATTCACAAAAGCTATAGAAAACATTAACATGACTGAAATTCAAAAACACGTTTACTACCTATCTAATCTCGGAAGCAGAGTATCGGGGTATGAAGGAAATATAAAAGCCAGCGAATATATAGCAGAAAAATTTAGAGAATATGGGATTCAACCATATGGTGCTGATACAGGTTTCTTTGAATACTTTAACATAACCATTCCTATAGACTATGGATCTTATATAACTTTGGAAGATGGAACCAAAATAAATGCCTACATGTTTTGGCCAAATCTTGTTAATCCATGTCCCTATCAAAGTCCACCAGAAGGTGATAGGCTTATCTATATTAAAACAGGAGACCTGGCGGAATATGAAAACATGGACGTTAGGGGAAAATTTGTTTTAATGGACTTTAATTCTCGCTGGCTCTTTCGTATGGCTCTCGCACACGGAGCTAAGGGAGCAATCTTTGTTCCCACCGACCTCTCATTAATAAATAGGCCTGACGCTGAACAAAAGATACTTTTTATTCCAGTGTCTTTTCCAAGGTTATTTGTTTTTCCAGAAGATGGTGCAAAAATGATTCATATGTGCGAGTCAAGTGAAAACATGGAGATTAAAGTCTTCATTCACGCGAACATGACGTGGGAAGTGAGAACCGTCAGAAACGTAGTCGGATATATTCAGGGAACAGATCCGGAACTCTCAAAGGAAGCCATTGTGATATCCGCTTATTATGACTCATGGTCTGTTATTCCTAGACTCTCCCCAGGAGCAACGGACTCTCTCGGTATAGCTGTACTACTTAATCTGGCGAAATTCTTATCTAAGAACCCACCTTCAAGATCAATCATTTTATTAGCAACAACAGGACATTGGCAGTCAGCATGGGGTGCAAGAGAATATATAGAGCGCCATTTCAACGAGATTGGAACAAAAATAATTATGTTTATAAGCATGGATCTTGCAAGCGACTCCGACTCGTTAGGTGTTTATGCGCGTGGGGCATCTTATCCATTTACATATCCGCAAGTTATGAATCCGCGTTATTCTTGGCTTATCTCAAAATTATTCCAAGAATATCTGCCCATAATTCGTATGACAATAAGAAATGAAGAATTCGGAAAAACGTTCATAGATGGGGTTCTCCTTACACACCCACCATATATTCAATCGGTTCCCCCATATGATCCAGCCGCCAGCACATTATATGGTGGTTTTGCATCTTATTATTCATCGTGGTGGCGTTCCTTTGGACTAATATTTGATGCAGACCCGTTTGTTTGCGCATGCTATGGTAGCGGTTTCACCTTCCATACTTCGAACGCCTTTAGGCTATATCAAAGAACCCCTAACGACACATATGAGAATATAAACTTCGAGAATATATATAAACAAGCAATATTTATTTTCTCATCTATCTGGGGTCTTTCCAATGAACCAAAAATCTCACTTTACTTAAATCCATCAAGAGTTCGTGACGATTGGGGATATACTACTCTTATAGTCGTCCCCTCTGAATACAATATGATAACAGCATATTGGGACCCGATCAACGCAACAACGCACCCTGAATTATGGGATGACATAATCGTACGTGTTTCAACACTTCCTGGAGGTGGAGTTGCCGCTGCTGGTATACCTGTTGGAGGCGCTGGCACTGGCATAACAGGCGGTTTAATTGCCGGGGGAATAGCGGCTGGAGGAATAGAGGTAATTACTAAAGTAAATAGAGAGGGAAAGGCAATAATACATGGGCTAAAACCATATGTGCCAGTTTCGGTGGACGTTTTCGTCATAAATCGAACTAACGGAGCAATAGAATGGTCCACGGATATAGGGGTCTTTCAAGCTCCAGGCGGGAAAATGGTTGCAATGTCTACTTCGCAGCAAACAAAAATGATATGCATATTTCCATGCGCGAGCATATCTATAGTCTCCGTCTACAATCCCGTAGACTTCAGAACAGTTCCAAGCATCATGATCTACGAGGCACGTTCTCACGGCCCAATGATTCGCCAAAACTTCCTACAATTTGATACCGACTTTATGGCCTTTATTAGGCCTAAAATTGAAACTGAAATCCTATTTTCAATGGGTGAAAGATTTCCAATAGCTGTGCTAAACAATAAAACATTTGGGTATGCCCTTGAACAAGGCGAGTCAATAACGCTAGGTCCAAAAGAAATAGCTGAAAATCTCTACTATATTACAG
>JAOAJJ010000010.1 GCA_026414245.1 Candidatus Bathyarchaeota archaeon | reverse complement strand
GGTATCCGGCGAGATCGGGTTTGAATGTAGGGTCGGGCTGGACGTGGCTTCATCATCGCTATGGGATCCGGAGAAGCAGCGGTATATATATGTAAATGAGGGCGTTGAGAGATGCTCAGGTGAGCAGCTAGAGTATATGTTGGATCTAATAGAAAAGTATAAGCTGATTTACGTTGAGGATCCGTTTCACGAGGAAGACTTCGAAAGCTTCGCCGAGCTCACATCTAAGGTTAAAGGCTGCCTGATCTGCGGAGACGACCTCTTCGTTACGAGTGAAGAGCGCTTAAAGATGGGTGTAGAGAAGAGGTCTGGAAACGCCATAATAATTAAAGTGAACCAGGTTGGAACTTTGACGGATGCTTGGAGGGCTGTTAGGCTAGCTAAGGAGAACGGCTATGTGCCTATAATCTCTCATAGATCTGGGGAGACAACAGCCTTCCATATAGCGCATCTAGCCATAGGGTTTAGTTGCCCAATAATAAAGACCGGCGTTGTGGGCGGTGAACGTATAGCTAAAATCAACGAGCTAATATATATTGAAGAGATCTTAGGTGAGAAGGCATGGATGGCTAGACTAAGAATTTAATGGGGATGGAAGAATTGATGCCTGAGGATAAAACTAAAGATGAGGTTGGCTTGGCGGCGGCTGAAGCCCTCCTCCTCCCGCAGGACGTCTTCCTTTCGGCTGGAGTGCACATTGGGACGAAGATTAAGACTAGGGATATGGAGCCCTTTATCTATAAGGTTAGGAGTGACGGCTTATTCGTTCTAGACATAAAGAAGATTGATGAGCGGATAAGGATTGCAGCTAAATTCCTTAACAGATATGATCCGCCGAAGGTTGCTGCGACAGCTGTTAGGCTTTACGCCAGAGAGCCTGTCGCAAAGTTCTGCGAGTTCACTGGGGCAACCCCTATTCTTGGAAGATTTATCCCAGGGCTATTTTTGAATCCAATGTATCCCGGCAGGATTGAACCGGAAGTCGTGTTAGTTTCGGATCCCCGTGCTGACGCTCAAGCCATTAAGGAGGCTGTTAAGATAGGCATACCGGTGGTGGCTTTATGCAGCACGGATAACGATTTCGCGAACATAGATCTGGTTATTCCAGTAAACAATAAGGGTAGAAGGGCTCTTGCAGTAGTGTACTGGCTGCTGGCTAGACAGATTTTACGGGAAAGGGGGGAGATTCCGCCGAGCGGCGACCTACCCGTATCAATAGAGGAATTCGAGGTTAAGCTCGTCGAGAAAGCTCAGGCTCAGCAGGAAAACATCTGAAAACTTTATTACTTCAAGGTTTTTATAATTTTTAGGAGACCTATCATAAATTAATTATGGGGGAGAATAACCTGTCACCTAAAATCAGATATGCTAAGTATGCTGGAAGCTTCTACGCCGGCTCAAAGAATTCCTTAATCAGGCAGATAGAGGAGTGCTTCACACACAGGTTCGGCCCAGGTAGGGTTCCGACAGTGGCTGAAAAAGGCCCTAGAAATATAATCGGCCTTATATGCCCCCATGCAGGCTACATGTATTCCGGCCCAGTGGCCGCTAACTCGTATTATCACCTCGCCTTAGACGGGAAAGTTGAAGTCTTTGTGATTTTGGGGCCGAACCATCAGGGTGTTGGAAGCGGGGTTGCGGTGATGGATCAGGGGGTTTGGCGTACGCCTTTGGGGGATGTTGAGGTTGATAGCGAATTGGCTAGGGAGATTCTTCGCCAATCAGATATAATCGACGTGGATGATTTAGCGCATACATATGAGCATTCAATAGAGGTCCAGCTGCCGTTCCTCCAGTATATTTATGGTTTAGCTGGCTTATCATTCAAGTTTGTTCCAATATGCTTTCTAATGCAGGATCTTGAGACCGGGCGTGAGGTTGGCAGAGCGGTGGCTAGGGCTCTACAGAATAGGAATGCTGTCATAATAGCTTCTACAGATTGGACTCACTATGAGCCGCATAAGCAGGCTTATGAGAAGGATATGGAGGCTATAAAAGCAGTCATACAGCTTAATGAGGATTTATTCTACTCTATTTTAGAGTCGCGTAACGTAACCGCCTGCGGCTACAGCCCTGTGGTGGCTCTAATATCTGCGGCTAAGGAGATTGGCGCTAAGAGAGCTGAGATACTTAGCTATAAGACAAGTGGAGACATAACGGGAGATAAATCAGCAGTCGTAGGTTACGCCTCTATCATGATAAGCAGGTAAGGGAAAAGGGGCCCCTATTTGAAGAACCTATCTAGGGCTTCAGCCCCTGCGAAGGCTATCTTATTCGGTGAGCACTTTGTTGTCCATGGTAAGCCAGCCATAGTTATGGCGATAAATTTAAGGGCTTACGCCACGGCGAAGCCGGAGAGCGGCGGAAAAATAATTATTGAATCTAAATCTATGCGGGCATTCGGATCATTCACGGTTGATGGAGCCTATCAGCCGATCCTGGGAGGACTAGAGGTTTGGGAGAAGCTTCTGCCAATATATGTTGCAGCCAGAAAAATTATGTCGCTTGCAGATGAAAATAATGTGGGGGTCAGAATAGAGGTTGAATCCTCGATCCCGATTGCAGCCGGGCTGGGTTCATCGGCAGCCGTCTCCGTGGCTTCGGCGGCAGCTGTAGGTAGACTCCTCGAGCTAAATATAAGTGGAGACGATATTTTTAGAGTTGCACTCGAAGCCGAGAGAACAGTCCATGAGAACCCGTCCGGCGTTGATCCGGCGATATCAACCTACGGCGGCCTCATAATTTATCATAGAGGAGAGGGCATAAGGCGCCTTGACGCTGGGGTGGATCTGCCGCTGGTAGTCGGCGACACATGTATTAAGCGGGTAACAGGCGAAATGGTTCTACGGGTCAGCGAGGTTAGGAAGCGTTACCCAGATGTGATAGATAGGATAATGGATTCCGGTGAAGCCATAGTTAAGATGGGCGCTAAGGCTCTGCAGAGTGGTGACCTTAAGGCTATAGGCGATCTAATGAACATCAATCATGCTCTCCTATGCGCCTTAGGTGTCTCCAACGAAATGATTGATAGGCTTGTTTATGCGGCTAGGAATGCTGGAGCCTTAGGCGCAAAGCTTACTGGAGCCGGCGGGGGAGGCTGCATAATCGCATTGCCCCCTCCAGGAAAAGATAATCGTATTGTGGAGGCTATTGAGGGTGCAGGTGGGAGAGCGTTCACAACATGTATGAGTAGGGAAGGCGTCAGAATTGAGGAGCAATAATCTAATATTACTTAAGCTCGGCGGGTCAGTTATAACGTTTAAGAATAAAGCTTTAACGCCAAACATGGAGGTCATAGAGCGGCTTGCCAGAGAAATATCTGAGGCGCTAGAGGCTCAACCATTCCGGCTGATAATTGTTCATGGGGGAGGCAGTTTCGGGCATCCTATAGCCGCCGAATACGGTATTGCCAGCGGCTTTAAGGAGCCGACTCAAATGATAGGTTTCTCCAAAACGCATAACGCAATGATTTCACTAAATACTCTAGTCGTTGAAGCTCTGCTTAATAACGGGCTTCCAGCTTTCAGCCTAGCGCCCTCCTCATTCATAGTTACTAAAAGCGGCAGAATCCATAGTCTCCACATGGATGCGCTGAGACACGCTGTTGAGCTTGGCTTTATCCCAGTCCTCTATGGCGACGCGGTCTTAGATTACGATGCTGGCTTCACAATACTCTCAGGAGACCAAATAGTGTCAAAGATGGCTATCGAATTTAAAGCCAATAGAATAATCGTCGGGGTTGACGTTGACGGCTTATATACGGCTGACCCGAAGGCGGATCCCAACGCGCAGATGATCTCTGAGATATCTATCGACGACTTGAAGAGTTTGATGGGTAGAGTTGGCGGCTCAAGGTTTATTGATGTGACGGGCGGCATGATGGGGAAAATCCTTGAGCTGACGGTTCCGGCCGCTATGGGCATTGATGTGATCATCACGAATGCTTTAAAACCTAATAACATTTATAGAGCCTTGAAGGGTGAAAGCGTCGTTGGGACAAGAATCGTTAAAGGGTGGAGATAGAGAGGGTGTGGGCAGAATAATTAATAGGAAGGGTGATCACATAAGAATATGCCTTGAGAGGGATGTTGAGGCGAAGAAGATAACGACTGGCTTCGAAGACGTCTTCCTCCTACATAAAGCTCTTCCAGAGTTAAATCTGAATGATGTGAGAACCGAAACCGTTTTCTTAAACCATAATTTTTCCGCCCCAATAATAGTTGAGGGTATGACCGGCGGGACAGAGGAGTCCATGAAGATAAATGCCGCAATAGCTCAGGCGGTTGAGGAACTGGGCTTAGGTATGGGTGTTGGAAGCCAGAGGGCAGCGCTTGAGGATCCCAGCCTAGAGCGAACATACAGGATCGTTAGGGAGAAAGCCCCTAAAGCCTTCATGGTCTCTAACATAGGCGCCCCTCAGCTCACAATGGAAAACAGTATTTCTAAGGTAAAGCGTGCAGTCGAAATGATCGAGGCTGACGCACTGGCAATACATCTAAACCCGTTGCAAGAGGTGGTTCAACCTGAGGGTGAGAAGATCTACGCTGGAATAGTAGATAAGATAGGGTTGTTAGCCGGCAGCCTAAATGTACCTATAATAGTTAAGGAGACTGGTGGAGGCATATCCGCCGAGGTCGCTAAAATGCTTGAGGACGCTGGGGTAGCATGTATAGATGTCGCCGGCGCCGGCGGAACAAGCTGGGCTGCAGTCGAATACTATAGGGCTGTTGAGCAAGGCTTTCATCTCAACCGCGATCTTGGATTAATGCTGTGGGATTGGGGCATACCGACAGTTGTAAGCTTAGTTGAGGTTATTCAGAGCGTGAAGCTGCCGGTTATAGCGTCAGGCGGGATAAGATCAGGGTTGGATGTGGCTAAATCTATAGCGCTCGGAGCATCGCTGGCTGGCATCGCTAAACCAATCCTCATCGCCGCCTCCAAGGGATATGAGGAAACCAAGAGCGCTCTAAATTCGCTCATAACCCAGTTGAGAAGCATAATGTTTCTGGTGGGAGCAGCTTCAATAGAAAAATTGAAGAGGGCGCCTCTAGTAATATTGGGGAGATCGGCTGAATGGCTTAGAGCCAGAGGCTTCAACCCTGAGATATATGCTAGGAGGAGGATGTAGGTGAATGGGGCTCAATTAGATATAGAGAGCTTCCTAGAGGAGAAAGCTAAGATAATAAATGAGCGGATTGAAAAATATCTGCCGCGAATACTCTCCGAGGAGTCATTGATCTTTAGGATTATTCCGCCAAGGTATAGGCTAGACTTTGAAGCGTTAAACAAGGCTGTGAGTGAACCGCTATGGGATTTCCTCGATAGGGGTGGTAAGCGCTGGCGCCCCGCCCTCTTCCTGCTGGTATATGAGGCTTTAGGCGGAAGCGATTTGGAGGATGCGTTAGACTTCGCAATAATACCGGAGGTTATCCATAATGGTACGCTGATAGCGGACGATATTGAGGATTCATCCGATATGAGGAGGGGTAAACCCTGCACATACAAGATTTTCGGGCTGGATATAGCCATAAACCTCTCGCAGGCAATGTACTTTCTGCCCATGATAGTTCTAAGCGAGAAGGGCGGTAAGATATCGGCTGAAAAAGCTAGGAGGCTTTACCAGATATATGTGCATGAGATGGCTAACCTAAGCCTCGGGCAAGCGATAGACATAGCTTGGCATAGGTGGCTGGTTCAAGCGGAGAACCTAACTGAAGAGCATTATCTGCAGATGTGCGCCTATAAGACTGGCACGCTCGCTAGGATGGCTGCTAAGATGGCTGCTGTTTTAGCCGGCTCAAGCGAAGAGGTTGTTGAGAAAATAGGGTTCTTCGCGGAGTCGATAGGGGTTTCCTTCCAGATACAAGACGATATTCTGGATATTGTGGGTGAGGAGTTCGCTAAGGGGAAGGGCGGCTTAGGAATGGATATAACCGAGGGCAAGATAACTTTAATGGTGCTTCACGCCCTGAGAAAGGCTGATAGAAATGATAGAGAGGAGCTGCTGAGAATACTTAGCATGCACACGCGGGACGAAGCCTTAAGGAAGAAGGCTATCGAGATAATTAAGAAGTATGGGGCGGTTGAGTATGCTAAGCAGGTTGCGTCAAAAATGGTTGAGGATAGCTGGAAGATGATAGAAAACCTTCTACCTGAATCCGAAGCAAAGGAAAAGATTAAGATGCTGGCAGAATATCTTATCCAGAGAAAGATTTAGTTCAAGTGAAGCCGCTTGGAGAGATACCCGCCTTGAACGCTCAGACAGTGGATTTAAGCTCTATTAAGGAAACCGTGAGGAAACTGGCTTTATTAAACGCTGTCTCTTATGGTGGAAAGGCGCAGAGCAAGCCGGTTCTAGGTAAACTATTCGGCGAGAAGCCTGAGCTCAGAAGCATGGCTAGGGAGATTCTAACCATAGTGGACAACATTGTTCAGGAAGTTAACAGCATACCTCTTGAAGAGCAGAAGAGGATGCTGGAAGCGCTGTGGCCTGAAGCCTTGGCAATGGAGCGTGCGCGTGAGAAGGGCTTGGAGAAGGTTCTTCCACCGCTACCGAATGTTGACAAGTATGCCCGTGTTGTAACTCGGTTTGCACCTAACCCCGACTGTGTTCTCCACCTTGGTTCGGCTAGAGCGATAATACTTTGCCACGAGTATGCACGTATGTATAATGGCATTTTCATATTGAGATTTGAAGACACTGATCCGAGGCTTAAAAAATCCTCGCTGCAATTCATGGATTTAATTAGGAAGGATTTAGAGTGGCTGGAATGCGTTCCAGACAAAGAGTATATTCAGAGCGACAGAATAGAGATCTATTACGAATACGCGGAAAAACTGCTTAGAGACGGCTACGCATATATCTGCACATGTAAGTCTGAGGATTTTCATAGGAGGGTTATGGCCGGCGAACCCTGCGCGTGTAGAGGGCTAACACCGGAAGATAATCTGCGCCGATGGGAATCCATGTTGAGCGGAGCCTACGGTGAGGGCGAGGCGGTTATGCGCATAAAAACCGACTTAAGCCACCCAAACCCCGCCGTTAGAGATTGGCCAGCCTTCAGAATAATAGATACTAGGCGGCATCCCCATCCGAGGGTTGGATCAAAGTATCGTGTTTGGCCCCTATATAATTTTGCATGTGGAATAGATGATCACTTAATGGAGGTAACCCACATTATACGCGGAAAAGAACACTTAACAAACCAGGAGAGGCAAAAGTATTTATACAGGTATTTTGGCTGGGCTTATCCAGAAGCGATACATTACGGAAGACTTAAAATTGAAGGCGCCTCGCTAAGCAAATCCAAGATAGTTAAGGGTGTTAGAGAAGGACTCTATAAAGGCTGGGATGATCCGAGGCTGGCGACTTTTCTAGCCCTTAAACGTAGGGGTATAATGCCTGAAGCCATAAGGAGACTTATAATCGATATAGGGCCTAGGCCGGCTGACATAACTATAAGCTGGGATAACCTATATGCCTACAATAGGAAGATAATTGATTCGGTAGCTGACAGGTATTTCTTTGTGTGGAATCCGGTTAAGATGATTGTTAGAGGTGTTAATAGGGAGTTTACGGCGCAAATACCTTTACATCCAGATCACACTGAAAGGGGCTACAGAACCTTTCATATAAAGCCTGTTGAAGGCTCCCTCAGCTTTCTGGTATCCAGCCAGGACGCTGGGAAGATGGAGTCCGGCGGGATCGTGCGCTTAATGGGGCTCTTTAATGTGGAGATAGTGTATGCTGGCAAGGATCACATAGACGCATCATTTCACAGCGAGTCGTATTACGACGCTAAGAAGGTTGGTGCGCCGCTGATACACTGGCTTCCTGAGGGGAATGGGTTGCCATGCGATGTTTTTATGCCCGATAATTCTGTTTTGAGCGGCTTAGTTGAAGAGTCTTTTAGGGCTGTTTCGGTGGATAGGGTTGTTCAATTTGAGCGTTTCGGCTTCGTTAGAGTTGATAGTGTGGGTGAAAGGATCATAGTCTTCTTCGCCCACAAATAGATTCTCAAAAAAGGTTATTAAGGGAGTTTGGAAATTAAAGCTTATTAACGCTTTCCCAATTCAGTATTTTTTGGAAATCTTTCAACATTTCGGGGAGGATTAAGTTATGAAGGTAGTGATATGCGGCTATCTAGGTTCAGGATGCACTGAGGTTGCTGAGATACTTGCCGGAAAGTTTGGGCTCGACATTTTAAACACGAGTAGAATACTCGGAATGATAAAGGATTTCGAGGCGCTGGACAGATCCGGCGAAGTTGACATAGATCTTATCATAAAGAATAAGCTCGAAGAGATTTTGCGGCAGAGAGACAACATAATAATTGAGGGTAGATCCGCCTTCTTCCTACTTGACAGAAAGGATGTAATAAAAGTCTTCTTAAACACCTCATTCGAGGAGAGGGTTAGACACGTAGCCAGCAGACGCGGGATACCCCTAGATGAAGCACGTGAAGATGTTGAGAGAAGCGATAGGGATCGCAACAGCATTATTAAAAGGTTCTTTAATAAAGACTGCGTCTCCTCAGAGGACTTCGACTTCTCAATAAGGACAAATGCGAAGACTTTTGCCAGAGTGGCCGACATAATAGCTGACGTTATTAAGGGCTTGTCGACAATGCACTCATCCTAAAAAAGGATTGCGTCTAGATAAACTATCCGCTGTTCGGGCTGCTTCAACAATGATAGTCTTTATACCGTACGGTAAAACCCTGATCGATTTGGATCTGCCGGATGGGAAAGTCTTAGCTATTTTACGATCCCGAGATTTTAATGGCGAAATTAACGAGTTTAGAGCGGTTCAGGAAGCGCTGAATAATCCTATAGGATGCGATAGGTTGATGGAAGCCTCCTCAAGCAAGCGGAGCATATGTATTATCGTAAGCGATTATACGAGAGCTACGCCGAACAGGATTCTTCTCCCACCGATAATTGAATCCCTTAAGGATGCTGGTGTGAAATCCGAGGGGATAAAGGTTCTAATAGCTTACGGGCTTCATAAACCGGCTCCGAGGGAACTGGCTTTAGAGTTTCTCGGCAAAGATATCGTTGAGGAGGTAAATGTTGTAGACCATGACGCTGAGAGGGAAGATGACCTCACGTATATCGGTAAAACGTCTTTCGGAACAAAGCTGTCTGTTAACCGGCAAATAATCGACTCAGACCTCATAATACTTACGGGGCTCATTGAACCGCACTTCTTCGCCGGCTATAGTGGTGGAAGAAAAGCGATACTGCCTGGAGTAGCCGGCAGGGAGGCGATCTTCAACAACCATGGTTTCAATATGATAATGCATCCATATGCACGCTACGGTTTTCTTGAAGGTAACCCTATACATGAGGATATGGTTGAAGCCGTGAAGATGATTCGGAGACAAATGTATATGGTTAACGTTGTTATCGATAAGAGGCATAGGGTTACAAGAGCCTTCGCGGGAGATGTGTTTAAAGCCCATTTAACGGGCGTGCGCTTTCTAGACAAGTATATTAGAGTTAAGTCGCCTGCGAAAGCAGATATCGTTGTGACGAGTAATGGGGGTTATCCCCTCGACAGAGACCTTTACCAGGCTGTTAAAGGTATGGCGACCGGAGAACTCGTTGTTAAGAAGGGTGGGGTCATAGTGGTGTTCGCTGAATGCGTTGATGGTGTAGGTAGAGGGCATGAAGAGTTCTATCATCTTATGGCTGAGGCTAAAACTCCGGATGAAGTTTTGGAGAGGATAAGGCGGGAAGAGCCGATTAAAGATCAATGGCAAGCTCAGATAATGGCGAGAATACTTAGGGAAATGAGGGTCATTATTGTAACAAAGAACGTTAAGCATAGCGTGATCGAGGAGATGCATATGATCCCCTCCTCAAGCCCTGAGGAGGCTATTGAGGAAGCACGCAGGATCGTTAGGAACGATGCAAAGATAATTGCTATACCTGAGGGCCCGTACATTATACCATACGCTGAAGATTAATGTTACCCTCTCTTACATGTGTGGGGGGCGCTGCATTAATATCCTCCTATTAAAGCTTACCGTAACATATATAGGGAGAAACTTACAGTTTTTAGGTTTAAAGCGATAATGAAACCGAAAGTTAAAAGTTGATGAGGTTGAATACGTATGCCGAAACCATTCTACGTTAAATTTAATGTTCCAAGCGAGCTGGCGAACGCCGTTTATGAAGCCGTGCAGACATCTAATAGAACTGGCAAGGTTAGAAGGGGGACGAATGAGACGACGAAAGCTGTTGAGAGGGGGCTGGCGAAGCTGGTGGTTATAGCTGAAGACGTTGATCCACCTGAGGTTGTAGCCCACCTGCCGCTGCTATGCGATGAGCGAAAGATACCTTATGTTTATGTTCCAAGCAAATCTAAGCTCGGGGCGGCTGCTGGAATAGATGTTGCGGCAGCATCTGTATGCGTGATCGAGCCCGGTGAAGCAGGCGAGCTTGTCAAGGAGATTATAAGCAGGGTCCAGAAGATTAGGGGAGGATAAATCAGTTGAGCCGTAAAGTGGCGAAGCGGGAAGAGACCGAGGAAGCTGAAGAAGAGACTCTGACACCAGCCGAAGTAATACAGATAATTGGCCGCACCGGCGTGACCGGCGAGATAGAGCAGGTTAGAGTTCGCATACTTGAGGGAGATGATAAGGGTAGAATAATCACTAGGAACGTTAAGGGACCTGTGAGATTAGGCGACATACTGATGTTAAGGGAGACGGAGAGGGAGGCTAGAAAAATAAAGTAAACTCGCTTGGAGAGGATACTTCGGGAAGGTTGGGGAGGCGATGCCTAAACCCAGAAGGTGTTCATTCTGCGGGCATGAGTTTAACCCTGGAACAGGAATAATGTATGTTAATAATGATGGCGCCATACTATGGTTCTGCTCAAGTAAATGTAGAAAGAATAGTTTGCATCTAGGTCGCGATCCCCGGAAACTGAAGTGGACGGTCTACTATGGGCGGGAGGAGAGGGCTGGTAGAGAGAAGGCTTCAGCCGCTAAATCCTAAACCCTTTTTTCTCTTTATTGACGCCGCTAGAAGAGGGGAGGCACGAAAACCGTTAAGATTGTTATGGGCTCAATAACTTTGATTAAACTGTGCCTTACGCCCTTAGGCACATAGGTGAATGTTCCTTCACCTATTTCTTTTTCACCTAGCCCCTCAATAAACATTATAGCCTTACCCTTAATACAATATTCTATTTGATCATTATCTTCATGGCTGTGCACATCGATCCTATCATCCTTGCCAAGCATGCTAAGCCTAACGCTGGCCGCTGCCATGTCGCGTTTAGATAAAAGTATTTTTGTCGGGAATGGGGCGCTGGGGTTGAAGGGCAAGTCGCTCTCACGCCTAATTATTGGATTCAATCCGGATCACCTATAGAAATCTTTTTAATAATGATGATTCATATCAGACCTTAAAAGAGTTTCCGTCTTGATATATTCAACTTATGCTCAATGTAACCTTCTCAGATCTCTCGAAGCGTATATCGCCGGCTTTCTGCGGAATAACCTTCATAACCGGCTTCGATGGGGAGAGGTAAAGCGATAACCTCACTGGTTTACCATTAAGGCTAAATCTCACGCTGGAGACTTCAGCCAGACACATGCCGTCAAAAACTGATTTTACTGAACCTATGTTTTCGCCAAGAAAAATCACTTTTTCCCCTGGTTTTGGAATGAAGTCTACGTGCACGCCGAAGAACCCGTAATGTGGTATTCCCCCCTCTATGAGCCCAACTCCATCGCCCACGTTAACCGGTATGCCGATTTCAAGATCATTATTCAGGGCGATTAAAGAGTATTCATGCCTAGACTCTATGACAACCCCCTCCACATGCCCTCGGCTCAACAAGTTTTTGCATCCTTTACTTATGTCAATTAGCCTCCTGATCCTGTATCCGCCTCTCGCACGTATAGGGTTCCCCGGCTCCCTCACCTCCACGTGGATGTGGGGGTCAGTCCAGAAATCAAAGAACCCTGACCTTATCAGAGTCCCTATCCGCTCTCCCACAGCTATCTTATCGCCGACTTTGATTTCAGGCTTAACGTGAAGAATCTTTATGAGGCGTTCTTTATTCTCTAAGCTCCTCAATATAATCAGGTAGTCTACTTTAGAATGCTCGAACCCTCTATCCTCGAAGAAGTTAACTTCTCTTATAGCTACAACCTCACCTGAGACCGGTGAGAGAGCATCCTCCCCGAATTTAAGGTTTAGGTAAATATCTATACCTGCATAGTTGCGGTGTGGGAAGTATGGGCTGTTAAAGAACGAGAGCCTGCCGTCCCTAGGGCAATAAATGTTTACGCCCTCAGAGCATGCCACCGCAACAATATCCGTATTCGACACAAAATCGAGATAACAATCAATTATTAATATCTCTTTACCTAAGTGAGGTAAAGCCCCTTCAACCCTTTAATGCCGCCTGTCTAAAGAATCATCAGAGAATTCTTTTACGAGACTTTTATGAGGGCTAGAGAGAGGGTATAATCTCTTACCTAAACCTTTGGCAAAAGTTATATTCAATCTACATTCATTACTCTCCATAAAACATCAGATAAAATGAAACTTTCCAATATTTAGTAGGATAGCGCAATAAAGGGGTTTTAGGAGAGATAATTTTATATTTTATCTAAAAATAAATTCTAACGGATGGATAATTATGTTGAAGTATGTTAAGCGGGTTGGTCCTGGACATAGGCTTAAAAACCGCAGGGTGGCTATAATAGTTGCCCATGAATTCGAGGATGTAGAGCTCCTATATCCATTTTTAAGGTTCAGTGAGGAGGGGGCGGAAGTAGTAATAGTTCCGGTTGAAGCAGGACTCCATCCTAGACCATCCGTTAGAGGTAAACCTGTGACCGGACGGTATGGAACACCGATACCCCTTGAGGTCTTCGAGGAGGGCGGTCGATACGCCATAAAGAGAATAAATGAAATTAACTTAGATGACTTCGACGCATTAATCTTTCCCGGAGGCTTCTCACCCGACTCCCTAAGGATAACGCCGAGGGTTCTGGAACTTGTTAGGACGGCTTATGAGCGGGGCAAAATCATAGCTGCAATATGTCATGGTCCTCAGGTTTTAATATCCGCTGGGCTTGTGAAGGGTAAGAGGGTAACTAGCTATGTGGCAGTAAGGGATGATTTAGTGAACGCCGGAGCCATCTTCACAGATGAGCCGGCTACGAGAGATGGTAATATAATAACTGGTAGGGTGCCAGACGACCTGCCTGAATTCTGCCAGCTGATAATCGAAGCCTTATCTTAAACAAAAGAGCAACATTCAAAAGCCTTAGATAGACTTTCTAGTAGCACCTTTATGCGCAATCAGCCTAATCGCTTCAAAGGGGTAATCACCGCGTAATAACCTGTGGTGTTCATAGGTCTTCATAATCTGGTAAAGAGAGCGCTAGATGAAAGGCTACGGGTTTTCTATCCATTGTGAGCCCTTATCAGTTATCTCCTTCTTCCATATTGGAACCTCGTGTTTCAGCCTCTCAATCAATTCAATTATGGATTTGAAGCCCTCCTCTCTATGCTTTGAGGCTACTAGAGCATATACTGTATCCTCTCCTACATTAGTCAAGCCAACCCTATGTTCAATTATGGCGTCGATTATACCATGCTTCTCCTTCAGGTCTTCAATTATCTTCTCCAAAGCTTTTTCAGCAACATCCTCGTAGGCTTCGTATTCAAGGCTTAAAACTTTACCCCCGTCTCTACCTACACCTCTAACTACTCCAATAAAGATTATTACGGCGCCTATTTCGCTAGATGATTCCTTAATCTCATTTACCAGTCTGTTTAAGTCGTCAAGCTTATTCGAGACCTTGATTTTCACCTTATCCTCCTCCGACAGGTGGGAGGATAGCTACCTCGTCGCCATCCTTAAGTTTATAGGTGACTTCGACGCTTCTGCCGCCGATTAGCACAAAATAGTTTCTGAGCAGTGGTGCTCCATCCCTGCTAACGGATACTTCGCCTCTAATGGTTACGAAGATTGATTGCCTCCACTCTTCAGCGGCGTCGCTATGCCTTTTAGGTATATAATTCATTAGGAGGTCTGCGAGGGTAGCGTCCTCAACATCATACTCCTCCTCTTTAACGCCTAGCATCTCACGCAGCCTGCCGAAATACTTAACCTTAACCCTAGCCATAAAACTGCACCAGCTTTCCAGGAGCCAATTTATTACCAATAGTTAAGCACTGAAATTAATCTTTTTCCATCTTCTATTTTTTGCTTGTCTTAAGCGTTCAATATTCTTTAAGCGTGCCTGCAGCATCGCTATCTTAGTTTTAGATATTTTACTCGGTTTTCTGATACGAGCCTTAGCCTTAAGAGCTAGGGTCTTGAATGATGCAGACTTCCTCATCCCGCGCCCGCTTGCCTCGCTGGGATCTTCAGCCGGCGCCAGCGGCTTCTCTCTTATAAATTTGACCATCCTTTTCTCCAAATCTACTTCTTTAATCATCCAGCCGACTGTCAGCCAAGCCTCTGAGGGTAGGCGCCCCCTGACATTGCTCCACCAACCCTTATGCTTGTAGGCTGAATCCGGGAGCTTATCGCCTATGATCTCCTCTATCTCTCTGAAGGATAGGGTTAACTCACTTAGAAACCTGGCTCTTTTAGCGAGCGATAGGCTAAGATTCATGTATTTATTTCTCGAGACTTTAGGATATACCTCTCTAACAGCACATCTTAAACATGTTATCTCGCCGCCCTCAAAGAGGATGCAGTTTCCGCAGTAGGTCATTCCGCAGCGATGGCAGACGTAAAGCACACTTCTCGGGTAATCTTCCTCGCAGAGGGCGCAGACATTATTAACCTGAAAGATCTTTCTGGGCTTCAAGATCCCCTTTCCCAGCGGCGATAACAATCAATATAGCTGACAAAAAAGCAAATAAACTTTTAACCTTGAATCACGTAAAATTCTGCTGATGGAGGAATAATTATGAAAAGCACCCCAATAGGTATAGCTTTAATTAACGATGAGAGGGAGCATGTCTGGAGAGCTAACAGGGAGGAATGCATGGAGATTGTTCATAAGTGGGCTGAAATCATTAGGAGGGGCGCCAAAAACATTGATGGATCATCGCCGGAGGTTGTTGTCGGCTCAGACACAATAACGTCCGTTAAGATGGCTCAGAAGATTGGAGAGGAGCTTGCCCGAGCAAACTGTAAACAAATAATACTATGCTTCTATGTATGGAACTTCCCATACCTTGTTTGGCCGTTCATCAACAGCGCTGGTAGAGGTAAACCCATCCTCTGCCTATCGAATAACAGCGGGAAATACCCTGGAAATGTGGGTTTACTCGCCACCGATGGGGCGCTGCGGCAGACTGGGCTGAGAACCCATAGGATAATTGGGGATATGAATGATCCTGAGGTTCAGGCTAAGGTTATAGATCGGGTTAGGGCTGCTCAAGCATATAC
>JAOAJJ010000110.1 GCA_026414245.1 Candidatus Bathyarchaeota archaeon | reverse complement strand
CATATACACCATCCAACATCACCTCTTGGACTTAACACCCTCATAAGCCAATGCGAGAGACGCTATAACGCTCCCAACAAACCGTGGGTTATGCCTCGCCAACTCTATTACTTTCGATAGACAATCTTTTCCAATCCTAAAGGCCCTACCCACATCCCCAACATTGCCGATAACCTCGAAATCTCCGCTCTGAATCCCTTCTTGGAGCCTTTTTAGGACCCGCTCCTGCACCCTAACGCTACTGTATACTGTCAACGTAAAGTCCTCAATATCCCTTGGTCTAGCCAACTTATCGAAGAGCCCATAATCAGACTCTACAACTTTGAAGGCTCCTAGATAGCGTATATAGGCATCCACACAAGGCTCTGAAAGTATTGCCTCAATAAGGCTCTTTTCCGGTCTTGACATACACATCACAAATTTAAGGTAGATATGTTAGCGTATATAAGTTTTTGCTAGATGCTACACCCATGCAAATATTTTGCAAAAAATGCGTCAAATAAGCATAAGACCTAGATCCGTCAGCTCATATATCTTACCTTTCTGCCTTACAAGCCCGCTTTCAAGGAGACTCATTAAATGCCTATATACCGTGCTTCTATCCTTCCCCATTAAAACGGCTATTGCGCCAGCGGAGAGACCCCCATGCTTTAAGAGGAGCTGCAGGAGCCTTGTCTTCTCTTCACTTATATCAACTTTAATGATTTCATTGATAGGCGGGATCGTTAAGCGTTCAGTTCTGCCCTCCAGATGAATTTCAATATTGGGTTTATGCTCCCACCTAAGCATTAAATATGCGATAAAAACCGCAAAACAGAGCGCTCTCATCCCGCCGGAGAAGCAAAAAACTACCTGCTTGTCGACGAGCTCACTCAGCACATCTTTGACCTGCCTAACGGCTCCAAGAAAATCCCTCAAATCTACGTTGATCCTCTTAAAACCTATTGAAGCATCTTTAAGGATAATGTCACAGATCCTCTTAAACTCCAGGTATGCTCTCTCAACCCTCTCATCCTCAAAGCTAGATGTGAAAACTAGTATGAGACCATTAGGTTTCAAGTTATATGATGCTGCAGACCTTACAAGCGGGCCGGGCTCAAAGCCAAGCGTCATTATTAGCGCGTCATATTGTTGGACCATATTCCCTTCCTTCGCAATAGTGTTGCGCACTTAGTTTTAAATTCTAGGAAGAAGAAAAACTTTAATGGTGATAATGTCCTCGATCTCCACTTTCACCCTGAGATTTATTGTTGAGAAGCCGATTATCTTTCAGAGTTTTTCAGGCTTTGCCTCATGCGGCGTCTTCTACAGCCTAGTTAAGAGCATTGATGAGGAGCTTGCCTTGAAACTACACTCGTCTAAGAGACTTGCCCCCTGGGCTGCTTCCCCGATACACGTTGAGTTCCCGCAGCCTCAAAAGATCGTTTACCGCCTTCTCCAAGCACCATCCATAGCCAGCATCACGTTCACTATAATGGATGAGAATCTAAGCGATATCTTTGAGGATGCCTTACTCAAACCAGATCTTCACATAGATCTAGTTAACGTTAAGGCTAAAGCCATAGGGGTAACCGTTAACACATGTAAATTCTCAGACATGCTCTCTAATGCCGACCCCCTTCCCGAGAAGTTTGCCGTAAAATTTCTCACACCAACAGTCTTCAGGCGCTCAATCTATGACTGCTGCACCTACTGCCCATACTACGCCGAATATATGCATGCCGCTAGGGAAGGCAAGCGCCTCGAGAAACCATGCAAACATGCAGCTAAATGCGGCGGTATAACGGTTCCATTGCCAATTCCATCCTTGATGTTTAGGAACATGGCGAGGTTATGGTCGGCATTCTCGGGAATAAGCCTAGATGTTTGGGGTGCCGCACGCTGGGCTGAGAGCGCCATAGCGATAGCTGGGTTCCCAAAACCAGGAATAAGAACGGTACGCGTATACGAGCATCCGACAACAAACAAGTGGATAGCGGGCTTCATGGGAACAGTCAGGTTCACGGTGAAACAAGAAGCCTATAGAGAGAAGTATGCTAAAATCGCTGCGGCGTTACTGAAGATGGCTGAGGTGACGAATGTTGGGATAAGAAGAACCGCTGGGCTGGGAATGATAAGATGCGTGATGCCGACAGAGAAGCAAAACCAAACACGTAAGGAATTGGAAGATAATTAGTATGCGAGATGCCTTAAGCGCAATACAATTAGGGCGCTGTTCTTTAGTTCACTCATAAAAATTCCCACATTGACATTGATATGGGTTAGCTAAAGATATTGTAAAAGGCTCTAAGAAACTCTGACCATAAACCAAGCAATCTAAAACTTACATTCAACACCTTCATACTTTAAAGGTTAATAAGAAGGGGTTTGAGGGGAGGCGGAGTTTTCAAGCACAGGGTTCGAAGACCTCATTGAGGAGATAGGCTGACAATAAATGTTTTAATTAATCGTATCCCGAAAAGCCGGAAAAACGTCGGGAAACTCCCCCTGAGCGCTATAAAAGAAGGATTATCGAGAAAGGCAAAAAAGGCTTTAATGGCTAAAGTCTCTTCGGTCTCCGGCTGCGTTAGGTTTATTAACTCGGTAAAGATATTTTTATTCGGTTGATTAGAAAAATGTTTAAAAGTCGAGTTGGCTCGAAAGGCGAACTATTCCCTCCTAAAGAAATTAGGGAAAAGCTGGGGCTTTACGCCCATAAAAAGGTGCTTTATAGGGTTGAAGATGGAAGACTTATAGTTGAACCTGTGCCAAGCCTAGAAGAGATGTTGAGGGAGCCGCCGCTTGTAGAAGTTACCATAGAAGAATTCCATAGATTGAGAAGGGAGCTATCCCAGAGGGCTGAGATTTGAAACTCCTTTGGATACAACATACTTTCTACCAGCTATAGGCATCTCGGTTAGAAATTTACCAAAGGATGCACCGGTCAAATTGATGCAAGAGGGACATGAAATCTTTATAGTTAACATAACCATATTTGAGCTTTCCGCGAAAGGCGCTAAATACGTCGCCGAGGGAAAATTCCGGCTGAAAGAGTAATCAGGGGGATCAGAGCCATAGCATATAATGAAACAATAAACATCATTGAGATGCAAGAAAGCACAATTTTACTCACAGCCTTCAAGTTGAGAAGCGTCCTCGACGACTTTATAGATTGCATAATATTATCATCCGCAATAAATAAATGCGACATCTTAACAACGGAGGACACCCACATACATAACATTAAAGAAAATAAGATCTATCAAGAAATTGTTTTAACAAAAAATCCGAAATTTAAAGCGCTAAGACTGAAAGAAATTCTCAAAAATCAAAACCTTTGAGTCAGAGTGGCAATAACTAATCTATGCATCTTAAAGATGTTTAGGTTTGTGGCGCTATATTCCATTTATCTACTCATCTTCTAAGCTAGCTTACATGCAAGGCTTTTTCATCCACTCAATTTTATGAACAAACTCATAGTAAACATCTAAGGCTGCTGCCTAAACCAATTATTCCTAAAGCCGTAAACAACTTCTTCCCTCCGCCGCCCGGGCTCAGCGCAAGTAAAAAGCGTATAAAAGGCGAGTTGACCCGTATCTCACAACCATCCGGCTTTAAGATTCCATAAACCATTTCTGTAGATTTCTGGAAGACAGCCATTTTGGGGAGACGCTGTCTAAAATCGCTTTCTTCTTCTTTTACCAGTGTATGAGAGGGGCTCCTATTAGTCCGGTCTTCACGCATGTAATTTTTCCCCGCCGGCCACCATAAAGCTTATCTGTAAGCACCGTATTCACATTCCAATTCAATATGTAACTTTCGTGGGAGATAAATCTCGGTCTAGCTCGGCGGAGAGGGGCGGTCTACAGATGCTGGGCTGGCTGGCAGTAGCCACTTCACTCACCTTTATTGCCACAATATCCTTAATACTTAAAAGCCCAAATGTAAAAATACCCTTCACATCGAAGAGTATTAAAATCGATTATGGGTTAGCCCCACTCCTATGCGCATTTATTCTGCTCGTAACACCCTCTCTACCGGCATTAACTCTGCTGAGAGAGGGCGTTTTTGGCTGCTCATATATAAAGCCTTACTCAGTCATAATACTCGTTCTATCATTATCCTATATCTGCATCTCACTGGACTGCACAGGCTTCTTTGAATATATCTCACTATACGTAGTTAAGGCAGCTGGATCCTCTGGCGTAAAACTTTTCATATATCTTTTCCTGCTCACATCTCTGCTAACAATGTTTACAAGCAACGACGCAGTCATATTAACGATTACATACATTATACTCTACATATGCGCGTATGCCGGCGTCGACCCTATACCGTATCTGCTCGCCCCGTTCTTCGC
>JAOAJJ010000109.1 GCA_026414245.1 Candidatus Bathyarchaeota archaeon | reverse complement strand
ATACTCTCGAGGGATAGCTGGTTGAGGAAGAGCTCTTCTCGTCGCATCATGATTGCCCGGTATAATAATTATTTCAATGTGATCCGGGATATCTTCAAGCTCCCTCGCTGCGCGTTCATATTGTTTATAAATATCTTTTATCTCCAGCTCATCATATTGCTGAGGATATATTCCAACACCATCAATTATATCACCAGCTATAATTAAGTATTTGACGCGTCCCGCCAAGCCCCTTAGATTCTCTCCACCAACCTCTCCTCTAAGCCACCTAATGAAGTGCTTAAATTCTTTCTCCATGAACATTTTGCTTCCAACGTGTAGATCTGAGAGTAAAACCGCGCAAACCGGTGCTGATGCCCTAGCAGGCTTCCTTAGCGGGGTATCTGGAAGTATTATATCTTCCAGCACAAATAGGTTGTCTCTCCCGCGTAGAGCGCTCACGCAGATAACTTGATCCAGGAGAATTCTCTGAGCCTTTAAATATATTTCTTGTCTTTCTGCCGGAGCGAATACTGTTATGCAGCTCTCTAAATCCTCCACCTTAAAGAATATTCCACGCTTCGTTTCACGCTTATCGGTCACCATACATATAAACTTCACCTTTGAATTTTCCGGAGCCCTTAAGGCGTCAGAGATGCTTCCAGAGTCCTTTGCATCCCCTCTACTCCTTATTATCTTACTCAGTTTTCTAAATCTGCTTCTAAAATATTCTATATAGTCTTCTAAGGATCCAGCAGCGCTTATCTTCCCCGTAGGATCACTTATCACTTTAATATCGCTCTCAACACTTTCAGCATATGGCTGGAAGATCGCCTTTCCACTAACAAAACTTATGTCTCCACTCTTCTCAACCTCGGCTAAGATAGATCTGTCAATTTTTTCTTCCAGAAGCTTACGCGTTATAAATAGGGGTTTTTCTGAGAGGGCATTAATTTCATCAACAACGGCTTTAACTAGAGAAGACGGCTCGATCTTATGCGAGATCTTCTTTAAAAATTCAAAGGCTTCTCTATCAATCTGGTATCCAGCCTCAATTATAAGAGATACTGCAGCATTAATGCTCTCTGAATTGCTTGACATTTCCTCTATCCCAATTAAGTCTTAATCTCATGGAGATTAATAGGGGTTCTTAATCCAAATATATACATATATATTTCAATATAACATCCTCAAATCTTTTTATATTTATATTCCCAGAAAAGAAATTATATTTGAATAAATAAAAGCCGAGGAGTAGAAATGGAGATTAGAAAGATACAGATGACTAGAGGCGGAACCTTTTTTGTAACCCTGCCAAAGGAATGGGCTGTACGTAACGGTATAAAACGTGGAACAGTAGTTGCAAGCATGGTAACTCCTGACGGCAAACTAATAATTGACCCGAAATATGATGTTGAGCCAGCTCCACGAACCACTGTTATTAAGCCTGGGCCGCATTTAAACCGCGAGATCATCAGCAAGTATCTTCTAGGCTATGATATTATAACTATTGAAGCGAAAGATCGAATAACTCCGGATCAGAGAGATGCTATTAAACAGTCATCGTCTCGTCTTATAGGTCTGGAGATAATTGAGGAGAATTACAGTAAAATTGTTATGCAGTGCCTTCTGGAGCCGTCAGCATTATCGCCTGAAAAAATTTTACGTCGGGAGCATTTGATCGCCTCAGGTATGTGTAAAGACTCTGTTATAGCGCTTTTGGAGGGAGACGCCCAATTAGCTAAGAATGTTATTGCTAGAGATAACGAGGTGGACAGGCTTTACTTTCTACTCGTTAGAGTTTTAAGAACAATTATACAGAATCCGAGTCTAGGCGAAAAGCTAAGTATGCATCCTATAGATTGCCTAGACTATAGGTTGGCGGCTAGCTTAGTTGAAGCCGTAGCTGATCAGTCTTCACAAATATCGTGTTACGCGATTAAATTTAAAGGTTTAAAGCTGGAAGACAGCGTATTTAAGGCTCTCCATGAATTCTATAAGGCTGTCCATGAAACTTACAATGATGCGGTTACAGCTTTCATCTCACGTAACATTCTCATCGCGGAATCCGTAAGGGAGAGGGAATCGAAGATAAGGGAATTAAGCCGGAAGGTTGAGTCTTCAACCGGCTCCCTCCCCCTGGAGAGGGCTCAAGGATTAGCGACAGTTATCTCATTGTTGAACCGCATATATGATCACAGCGTTGATATATCTGACTTAACGGCTCCAAGGGAGCCTTAAACCTCTATTTTCAGCAACGTTAAATGAGCTCCTCTAGTATCTTCTTAGCCCTCAATATATCTTCTATCTGCTGCGGCCCCTGTATTTCACGCTCTATGGTTATGGCTCCATTATAGCCTAACGCCTTAAGCTTCGAGATTAATAATGGGAAATTCACTCTGCCCTCTCCCAAAGGCTTTTCTTTCCCAAGATTTCGCCCATTAGTGGGATATTCTCCGTCCTTTGCGTGGACTCCACGAATGTATTTTCCAAGGATATCTAGAGAGTCTATTGGGTTAGCTTTCCCATACATTAAAAGATTCGCCGGATCAAAGTTCACTCCAAGATTGTCTGCCCCAACATCCTCTATAGTTCTGAGAAGCGTTATAGGTGTTTCCTGCCCAGTCTCGAAGAGGAAGAATTGCCCGTTATCTGCGCAATATTTTGCGATGTCTTTAAGGGTATCTATAAGCGAAACATAGATGGGATCTCTCGGATTCTCGGGTATGAAACCAACATGTGTGGCTATGTTCTCAACACCCAGCTCCCTAGTAAAATCAGAAGCCTTCTTCAGAGCTTTCACACGCATCTCTCTAGTCTCCAGGGGTACTAGACCTATCGTGCTAGGGCCGTCCATAAAATCCCAGACATGTCTACCAGGTAAACCTGCCCATACGGCTGTAATATCAACACCATATTTACTGGACAATTTTCTGAGAGAGCGGGCTATATCATGCTCATATAGGCTCATATCCCAGCATGCAACTTGACATGTTGGAAAACCATATTTATTGACTTTTTCTATCTCCTCAATCCTCCCCCTTCTTAAGGAAACTATTATGCCAAGCCTAATTTTAGCCATTTAACCACCTCAAGCATCCATTTAACTCAATTTATTTAAAGCATTAAGCTTTACTTTAACTCTAATCTGAGTGGAATAAGCGCCTTTTAAGCTTGATGTAGTTTAACCCTTCTTTGGTAAACCTTTAATATCCGATTTAAACATTTAGAGATCTCTTGTCTGGAGGATTCATTGTTGAGGAAACGAAGCTGGATGCTTCTGACAGCTATAGTTTTAATATGGGGATTCAATTGGACCGTTATGAAAACAGGGCTAAATTTCGTTAGTCCATTAAATCTTATCTCGCAGAGGCTTCTTTTGGCTTCAATAGCGCTTTCACCAGTTCTGATACTTGAGAGAAGAAAGATTCCAAGGGATGCCAATACATGGCTTAAGCTTACGCTTAACAGCATATTGAACGCTGTCGGGATGGCGTCCACACATATAGGTCTACTATATGAGACTTCAGGCCTAAGTTCAATCTTAACTTACACGCAGCCCTTATTCGTATTCTGTTTAGCGGCATTATTTCTAGGCGAAAAAGTTACTCTGCTTAGAGTCTCAGGCTTAACTCTTGGTTTCCTCGGCGTAGTAGCCATATACATGGAGCGTATCAGCCGAATAACTTTATCAAGCGCGACGCTGTTCCTCATCTTAGGCGCTTTTCTTTGGGCGGTCACAACAATATATTATAAGAGATTCTTAACACATGTTAGCCCAGAAATAGTGAATGTTGTTCAATTCCCTGTGGGGGCAGCTTTCCTCATAACGATCACATCAATATTAGATAAATTAAACTTCAGCGTAAACATAATGTATATTGCCTCAATATTATATATATCTGTGCTGGGGTCGGCGATAGCCTTCACGATTTGGCTGGCTCTTATAAGGATCGAAGAGGCGACAATAGTATCCACATCAAGTTTAGCGGTGCCAGCAGCTGCTCTACTCTTTGGCTGGATTTTTCTGAAAGAAGAGGTTGGGCTTTCTCTGCTCCTAGGTTTTACACTTATATTAGCTGGCATATACTTCGTGAATAAGCGCTCAAAATAGAAATATGGATCGGATACTGGTTAACTCTTGCTAGTTTACTGGGCGTCTAAGCAAACCTTAAAAAATCTCTTTTTCGCCAATTTTTCTGAAGATTTTCCCCCTAACCCTTATCGACGTAATAGCGTCCTCTTCAGGCCCCTTCTCAACGGTTTTTCTCTTTAACGTCTCTCCACATACGCCTCTCGGAAGCAGTCGTCTGATCGCGCACATAGCATAATTACAGTTCACTGGATTACATGGCTCTTCAGTCCATCGGCACCAAGGTGTCTTTCCGCGGAATGCTAAAAAATTCTTTCCGCACCTGAATTTATTGCATGTGGAAAAACATTTCTTAGCTTCAGACAAGGC
>JAOAJJ010000108.1:2367-4457 GCA_026414245.1 Candidatus Bathyarchaeota archaeon | reverse complement strand
CCAAGCGCTAGTGTCACGCCCAACATCAGCCCACGAAATCGTTTTCCACTGCGGCACATCTATCACGTCGCATGGAGGATATCTCTCGATAACTTCAGAGGGGGTTGCCCACCGCAGATTCTCCCACCTGTAAACCTCCATCGGCAGCCATCTTAAGAATTCAAGCACACCACTCTCAGCCCAATAATGTTCACCGAAGGTTTCATAATCTAAAAACAGAATTATGACTTGCCCGGGCGTATGCGCCAACCAGGATGCGTATTTGTCCGCTGTTAGGGGCCATTGATCCCATTGGGTTGAGGCAAAGCGGAAACCTATGTCATCTGAAAGTCTATAGTTGCGTAACAAGACTTTAATAGAGGAGCCATTAGCCCTATAAACAAAATTCGGTGATCTCCAACCGAGTATCCTGTCGGCGCCCTCAGTCACTATAGCTTTAAACCCAAGCTTCTCAACCCTTTCCGCAATCGCATGAGGAGATATGCACTCTGTGTTCTCAAAGGTTTCCGGCGTATAGTTAAACATTTCCCTTATGGTTTCACGATGCATTTTAATCTGTTCCGGGAATTCTGAGCGGTCAATTGAGTTTAGGCTAGACAGGGAGTGATAATATGTTTGGCAAAGCATTTCGACGCATCCTGTCTCAACCATCTGCTTAAAAATGTCTAGGAGGTCGGGACCCCACATTTCACACTGCTCAAGGAAAACCCCGGATAAACTGAATGACACTTTAAATTTGTTCCGCTCCCCTCTAAACTTATCTATTTGCTCCAATATTATCCTGCTTGCTGGGAGATAGCATCTTCTATAGATCCTTAGAAATATGTCTTTATTGACACCTTCATCGAAATATATTTCGTAAAGATCTTTTATGTTAACATTTCTTCTAGATAAAAGTTCAATGTTAAAGTTTCGATTTAACCTTAGGGGTTGATGAACCTCCAAGATGAGGCATATATCGGTCATTTTTACCACGTAATTCGCAGCATATCATCTCTTAAAGTTAAATATTTATTTTACCCTAGAAGTTTAAGTTTGAGCACACTCAAACAATCTTTGTGGGCGGATAAGCGATGAAGCACAGGTCTGAAGGCAATCTTCTCTCAGAAGATGAGCTCGAGCTTTATTCACGGCAAATCGCCCTATCAGAGATAGGGTACGAGGGGCAGCTTAAGCTTAAAAGGTCAAGTGTCTGCATCGCCGGATTAGGCGGCTTAGGTTCCCCATCAGCCCTCCAATTAGCGGCAATGGGTATCGGGCATATACGTTTAATCGACCAAGATGTTGTCGAGCTCTCAAACCTGCATAGGCAACTACTTTATGGCGCAAAATATGTCGGGTATCCAAAAGTTGAGGTTGCCGCTAAAAGATTAAAGGAATTAAACCCTAATGTAGAGGTTGAGCCTATACCAGCATCGATCAGCGCCGATAACGCTGCAGAATACATTAAAGGTGTTGATGTTGTCATTGATGGGCTTGATAGAATGGCGCCGAGATATGCGATAAATAGAGCTTGCCAGAAGCTTGGTATACCCTACGTGTTCGCAGCCGCTATAATGACTTTCGGCAATGTCGCAACGATTATACCTGGCGAAACCCCCTGCCTCGAGTGCTTTCAGGGCAATATTAGAGATGAAACACTACCTACATGCGCCACTGTGGGCGTTCATACGTCCTTGTTAAGCGTGATATCAGGCATAGAAGTTTCTGAGGCTATTAGGATAATTCTCGGCAAAAAACCTCGCTTAGCTGGTAAATTGCTTTACTGCGATATTGGAGACTTATCTTTTGAAGAAATAGATTTACGTAAGGTTGATAGCTGCCCAGTATGCGGGTTAAAGCCATCAGGTTCACCTATGCCTCTAGAGAGAAAATTGATATCTGAGGGGCACCCTAGACGGGGAAAAAAGATCTTTAGGATAACTCCTAAAGATGATCTTAACCTTGACTTAGATAGGCTTACGACAATAATTAATGAACGTGGCTTTAAAGTTAAAGTGAGGGCTGATCTGGGAATAACTTTCTCTAATGAGTTTGGGGGAATAACAAGCGTTTTAAAGAGTGGCGTAACTATAATTGAGGGAGTGAAC
>JAOAJJ010000108.1:0-2357 GCA_026414245.1 Candidatus Bathyarchaeota archaeon | reverse complement strand
CTACAAATCATTCTTAGATTTAATAGTCGGCGGATTAGGAATACCGCTTCAAAAGAGAACTTAAGAGGTAGTTTAAGTTTTAAGAAGGCAGGCAATTTGATTGTTAGATTAGAGAAGAAACACGTTAAGCTACTGGTGGATAGAGCGCGGGAGGAACATCCCGTTGAAATATGCGGCACCCTATTCGGATTAATTCACGGGAATGAAGCCCATGTGATTAAAATAATCTTCCTAAAAAATGTTCTTAGATCAGAAAGCATGTTTCAAATAGATTCTGAAGAATTCTTAAACGCTCTCCTCAGTTCAGAGGAAGAGGGGCTTCAACATATAGGTTTCTTCCATTCCCATTCCGGAGATGTAAAACCCTCAGCAATAGATTTAAAATACATGGCGTTTTGGCCTGAAAGCATATGGCTGATAGTATCCTCCACGAGCCGCAGAATAGCAGCCTACGAGTTTAACGGGAAAAACTTTCATGAAATCCCGATAGTTATGGAGTAAATGTTTACTTGGTTACTCACGTAATCGTGTTATTTTCAGAAAGAAATAAAAGTTTATTTAAATATATGAATAAGCGAAGCCCCATGAAAAAGCTTGTAGTTGTTAAAGTTGGTACGAGCAGCGTCACTAGAAAGGACGGCAGCTTAGATCTTGACGCCTTACGTGAACTTACTGATCAAATAGCTGCTGCCGTTAAAAAGGGATTTCAGATAATTCTCGTAACGTCGGGAGCTATCGCTTCTGGAATTGCCGAGCTGGGTATAAAGCCTAAGCCAAACGATATAGTTTTCAAACAAGCATGTGCAGCTGTTGGTCAAGCAATTCTCATGGAGCATTATCGCCAATTATTTAAGCGCCACAACTTGAAGGTTGCGCAGGTTCTTTTAACTAAGGATGATTTAGCAAATAGAGTTTCATATATACACATATGTAACGTTCTCGATAGACTGCTCAGCCTAGGGGTTGTGCCTATAATAAATGAGAACGACGTCACTTCAGTAGATGAAATAATGCCTGTTATGAAAGGTTACAAAGTTAACTTCAGCGATAACGATATACTCTCCGTTTTAATAGGCAACGCTGTTCAAGCCGACCTAATTGTGATTTTATCTGATGTTGACGGTCTTTATGATGCCAATCCGAGTAGGAAGGGGGATGCTCGCATAATCCCTTTGGTTGAAAAGATGACGCCTGAATTAAAGATGGCTGCAGAGGGTAAAAGTGCTTTTGGTAGGGGAGGCATGAAAACGAAGCTAGAAGCTGCAGAGATAGCTATGCAGAGCGGCATACCGCTCGTTATAGCGAATAGCCGCAGAAAAAATGTGCTGATAGATACACTTGACGGGAAAAATCCGGGAACATACTTTAAGCCGCTAGGCGGCAGAATGCCGAGTATAAAGAGCTGGATAGCTTATGGTGCAGGGGCAAAAGGGCAGATCAAGGTTAATGAGGGCGCTAAACAAGCGATTCTTAGAGGTGCAAGTCTGCTAGCTGTCGGAATAGAGGAGGTTTCAGGACAATTTAAGATAGGCGATGTTGTCAGCATAGTAGACTCAAACGAAAAAGAGTTTGCCCGAGGCATAACCAATTATTCTAGCGATGAAATAAACTTGATTAAAGGCTTAAAAACCTCACAGATAAAAAGGGTTTTAGGCTACATTAGAAGAAAAGAGATTATTGTTAGAAAGCTCATGTACGTGTTCAGCGAGGTGAGTTAGCCAAGATGAATGAAAGAATCGAGGATTTAATTTTAAATATATGCAAGAGAGCTAGAGAAGCATCGTATATTCTCGCCAGACTGCCAACAGATGTGAAAAATAAGGCTCTATATAACATGGCTGACGCTTTAGAGGAGCATGTTAACGAGATTCTTGAAGCTAATAAAATAGATGTTGAAGCATCTAAGGCTAAAGGGGTTAAGGAGTCGCTACTCGACAGGTTAATTTTAAACAAGTCAAGAATCTCAAAGATGGCGCAATGTTTAAGGGAAGTCGCTGATCTACCGGACCCAGTTGGGGAAATAGTTAAAACCTGGGTTAGACCCAACGGGCTAATAATCGGTCAAATAAGGGTTCCCTTAGGCGTAATCGCCGTAATCTACGAATCGAGGCCGGACGTCACTTCAGATGCAGCCGGCATCTGCTTGAAATCTGGTAACTCCGTAATATTGCGGGGTGGATCTGACGCTATAAACTCTAACATTGCTATTGGAAAGGTTTTAAATGAGGCTGCGGTGAAATCAGGGATACCTGAAGGCGCAATACAAGTTGTCCCAACAACGGATAGAAGAGCCGCCTTAGAGCTCATGGGGATGAGAGATTATATTGACGCTCTTATACCAAGGGGTGGAGCAGACC
>JAOAJJ010000107.1 GCA_026414245.1 Candidatus Bathyarchaeota archaeon | reverse complement strand
GCTTTACTTAAATGTAGCCCAATTCCCCTAGATGGCGTCAATACTTGCTCTAATCGGTGTCCATATCTATTATAGAAGCCCATCTTAGCAACTTCAACTAACGCTAGGTATGCGCTCACTAGGGCTGCGAGAACTAGATAGAATTCCAACGGGGGCTGAATGAAACCGAAAATATCTCCCAGCCATGTATAGGGTAATGTGATGGCAAAGGTTAATATAGATGCGCTTGTAAAAATTAGGGCTTTGCTTGCCCTACTCCTATAGAATGGCCTCCTCCTCGTTCTTATAACGAAGACTACCAGCGTTTGCGTGAAGATGGAGACTAGAAACCAGCCCGTGTGGAAGAGTGGTTCCGTGGCCTTGAAGACCAAAAGTAATATTAAGAATGATAGGATGTCGAAGATGGAGCTTATTGGTCCGAAAACCACCATGAACCTGCTAATGAAGAATACGTCCCACCTCTTAGGCTTCTCCAAATATTCTCTGTCAACGTCATCTAGCGGTACAGCGGTCTGGGTTAGATCATATAGTAAGTTATTTAGGAGTATCTGTATTGGGAGCATTGGTAGAAACGGTAGGAATAATGAGCCAATAGCGACGCTGAACATGTTCCCAAAGTTTGAGCTAATAGCCATCATGATGTATTTCATGGTATTGCCGAATGATTTCCTTCCTTCAATGATGCCATCATGGAGTATAGTTAGGTCGTTCTCTAGGAGTATTATGTCCGCAGCCTCCTTCGCAACGTCAACAGCGTTATCTACAGATATGCCGACATCAGCATTTTTCAGCGACGGCGCATCGTTAATGCCATCTCCAAGAAAGCCCACAACATGTCCATTAGCCTTCAAAGCATCTATTATCCTATTCTTTTGGGCTGGCGTTACGCGGCAGAAGACGTTTATCTCTTCAACAGCTCTTGCTAGAGCATCATCATGCATATGCTCGATCTCACTTCCAAGGAGAATCCCCTTAATCTCAAAGCTGAGATGCTCGCACATCTTTCTGGTGACAAGCTCATTGTCGCCAGTAAGTATCTTCAATTCTATGCCTCTCTTCTTCAGAAGATTTATAGCTTCTCTCGCAGTCTCTTTAGGTGGATCAAGGAAGCCTATAAAACCTAGAAAAATCATCTCGCTTTCGTCGCTGACAAAATATGCAGGCTTATATTCTTTTAAGCGTTTATATGCTACGCCTAAAACCCTATAGCCTTCAGCGCTCAGCTCAAGGTATTTCTGCTCAATCTTCTTTTGGGCCTCTTGAGTTAAATCGGATACTACGTCATCTAATTCGTAGAAAGAGCATATTTTCAAGACCTCCTCTGGTGCACCCTTAGTGATCATGTAATGCTGGTTCTCATACTCAACAATTATGGATAGACGCTTACGTATAAAGTCAAATGGTATTTCATCGATCTTCCTGTAACCTCTAATATCTATACTCTTGTACGCCAGTACAGCTTCGTCGAGAGGGCTTCTCAACCCAGTCTGATAATAGCTGTTTAGGTATGAGTATAGCAGCATTTTCTCGCTTTCTCTTCCGTTAACATCGACATGCAGTATTAGCCTTATCCTGTTCTCTGTTAACGTCCCGGTTTTATCTGTGCATAGGACATCCATGCTCCCGAGGTTCTGTATCGACGCTAAGCGTTTAACTATGACCCCCCTTCTAGCCATATCCATAGCGCCCTTAGATAAGTTTATTGAGATTATCATTGGAAGTAGCTCCGGGGTTAAGCCAACAGCCAGCGAAACTGCGAAAAGAAGCGATTCGAGAACAGGCCGCTCATAGAGCGCGTTTATGAAAAAGATAATTAAGATGAGTAGGAATGTTGCCTCCATCGTCATATAGCCGAATCTTCGGATACCCTTCTGAAACTCTGTTTCAGGGCCTCTGGCAGCAAGCGCTCTAGATATCCGCCCATACTCCGTCTGCTCTCCAGTCCTAACAACCACGGCTACAGCGGAACCGCCGATAACCGATGTGCCCATGAAAAGATAATTGCTCCATTCTGTGACCGGAAGATTGCCTGATTTAAGGGGTGTGGGTGTCTTCTCGACTGGGAATGATTCTCCAGTTAACGCTGACTGATCGACGAATAAATCCTTTGCAGATAGCACCCTAGCGTCAGCCGGCACAATGTCGCCAGCTGATAGAAGTATGATGTCGCCTGGAACAATCTCACTTATCTTTACTTCTCGCTTCACTCCATCCCTAACTACCGTGGCTGTAAGGGCAACTCTCTCCTTGAGCATCTCAGCAGCACTTTCAGCCTTATGTTCCTGATAAAAATCTAAGAGAGTGCTCATAACCAATATTGAGAACACTATTATGGCGCTCTCACCTTCGCCGAGAAAATAGGAGATTAAACCTGCGATTAACAGTATAATTATTAGGGGGTTCCCAAAATGATATAAAAATTCTATTATGAGGGACCTTTTCCTCTTTTTGGCAACTTCATTGTAGCCGAAAACTTTAAGGCGTTTCTCCGCCTCCTCAGAAGATAGCCCGGAGGGAGAAGAACCCAAATTATTTAGGAGGGCGACAATTGGTAAAGTAAGGGCATCAGATATGCTTGGTAGAGACGTTTCCGCATCGCTGTTACCAAAAGCAGTCTGCCCTACAAATCGATGAAACCCCATCGATTTCGCCTTCCATCTTTGGATCACATCCAAAATATCTTCAATTTTCCCACTCTTAAATCCTTAGATCTAACCAAACTCGCAAAGCACTTTTAAGATTTTCGTTTAAGCTCTTATATGGAATACATAGCATAGTATGGTTAAATGGGTGGGCGAGTCATGTCTAAGCTCCCTGGTAATGAAGAGTTTTATGAGATCCCAAAAAGCGATAAAGAGGTTTTGCGAGAGCTTGGTGAGAAAGTTTTTGAGATAGCTACTTCAAGCGTTAATGAAGAATATATTGAATTGCAGAAGGCCATAAATAGGTTGGAGAGAGTGAAGCCGATAATATATATTTATGAGATACCGTGGCATGAAGTGAACCTCAATGGGGAGCTTGACCTTAAGACGAAGCATCCGCTGTGCCGCAGGTATGAGGAGAGGCTGCGGCGCATAATATATAAATGGGATCACTGTCTAGGAGCCCCTGTCGACGACCCTAGGTTCACTTACCCGGGTCTAGAGCCAGTGATAGCGCAGCCTATTCAAGACTATATTCATGATTCGGGTTATGGCATACGGGTGGAGGAAGACGTCTTAAGGAGAGATGAGAGAAACCCGATAGTGTCTCATCGATTCCACGCGCAGATTAAGAGCGAAGAAGACATTGAGAAAATTAAGATGCCTAAAGTTACATTTGATTACGAGAGGGCTGAAAGAGATTTTCAAGCGCTATGCGATATTTTTGACGGGATCATGCCCGTGGAGAAGCGCGGCGTATCCTCCTTCTGGTTTGCGCCATGGGATGAGATCGTGCAATGGACTGGCGTGAAGGAGATCCTCATAGATATGTTTCGTAGGCCGAGCTACGTCCATAAGCTCATAGATAGAATGGTTGAGGCTTGGCTTTATAGGTTGGAGCAGTACGTGAGGCTTGGTTTAATGAGGGATGATCCGATGAAACTCTGGGGTGTGGAGACAGCTCAAGTCTTCGCTGCGGCATCTCCATCCATGCATGAAGAGTTCGCTCTGAGGCATGAGAAACCATGGTATGAGAAGTGGGGATACAATTACTATGGCTGCTGCGAACCCTTACATCATAAGGTTGACATCCTAAGAAGAAACGTTCCGAGGCTGAGGAAGATTTCTATAAGCCCGTTCGCGGATTTCCATCAAGCCGCCAAAAACATTCGTGACGAATTCGTAATAGCTTGGAAGCCAAGCCCAGCTGTTCTAGCTGCATCTATATGGGATCCTGAGAGCGTGAGAAAAGACATTGAGGAGAAATTGAGGGTGGCTAAAGAATATAATTGTATAATTGAAATCCATTTGAAGGATATAAGCACCGTGAACTATCAACCGCAGCGCCTATGGGAGTGGGCGCAGATAGCGTCTAAGGTTGCAGGCAAATATGCTTAGCGGCTCCACCATAGAGGGGATAAGAGCCGCTAAAAATTAATAAAGTTAATAGCGTGGGCTTCATTATTTTTCTTATCTAGTTTTCAGGGAAACAGGAGGTCAGCAAATGAATTCGTCTAGCGGCGCCTTAAAAAGGGTGGAGGAGCGCCAGAATCCCTTTAACAGTAGAGGCACTTCTCCAAGCCTAATCTTTGTTATCGAGCACCTTGAGCCTGAGGTTGGAAAGTGGCTTTACCTCGAATATGCAAACGCGTCTAGCATAGTTGGTAAAGATAGATTGACCTTTACAAATGTTAAGAGAGGGGAGGATGCTGAGATTCTATCTGGTTTAGGGAGGGTTAGATGCGAGAGCTTCATTGAAATCTTCAGCCCTGAGAGGATTGTGATCCTTGACCCCAAAGCTCCGGAGAGACTTAAGCCCGACGACTTCACGGGTAAGGAAG
>JAOAJJ010000106.1 GCA_026414245.1 Candidatus Bathyarchaeota archaeon | reverse complement strand
GAGTACGCTACCCTATAACGAAAAACTCTCTAGTTGAGAGGTTTGGCTGGAGATTAATCGAGTTTGAGGATGGGAGACAGATTAGGCTTAAAGAATTGCTGGCAGAGATTCCGGCGAAAACCTATAGGAGACCAGAAGATGTTCTTGAAGGGATAAAGAATAAATAATGAAATCTCCAATATAATAAATTGTGATAGTTTTGGGACTGAAAGATTCTGTTGAAACCGTGATGAGAAGCCCTCCAGTTATCGCGCTATTCTCCGATAGCGTTTCCTCAGTCATCGAGAAGATGATTACAAATAATATTGGCGCAGTTATAATTATGAGTGGTGGCAATCCTATAGGGATAATAACTGAGAGAGACATAATTGAGAAGGTTACTAAGTCTAATAGGGATCCAAGTAAAATCCGGGCTGAGGAGATAATGTCCTCGCCCCTAATCTCGATTGAAGTTGATAAAACCGTTAAAGAGGCTCTAACCCTCATGCGCAACAAGAAGATTAGGAGGCTGGGTGTCACAAGAAAAGGTAAGCTTATAGGCATAATAACTGAGAGGAGAGTGCTTGAGGCGCTGGCATCCCTATAAGGAACAAAAAATCCTCACTTAAACCCCCTCCTTTATTTTATAGGTAGGATGGTGTGGTTGCAATTTGACCATTAAATCCGTTTACACCGCAAATGATTTAAGAGTTATAATTCCTGTAGGCGGCTTGGCGAAGAGGCTGCTGCCACTAACTGCGGAAGTATCTAAAGCATGTGTTAGACTTGTTAACGTCCCACTTATAGAGATATCGCTATTAACTTTAGCTAGGCAAGGGGTTAGAAATTTCATTTTTGGAGTTAAGGGCTACACGAATTACAGGAGCCTATATGATCACTTCGAGTCGGGAGTGGGCTTCTCAGCAAAATATAATATCGCTCCAAGAGTGCACATAAAGTATCAACCTAATATAGATGATTGTGGAAGCGCTGATTCAGTCCGCATAAACATTGAGTATTATGATATTAAGGACCCCATTTTCGCAGTCCAGGGAGACAACATATTTGACATAGATCTAGAGAACATGCTTAGGTTTCATCAGGAGAAGAAAGCATTTTTAACGGTTGGGCTTATGCCGGTTTCAGATATAACTGGCTTTGGGATCGCTAAGATAGATAATGATCTGCGGATCTCGAAGTTTGTTGAGAAACCGAGCCCCAAAGAAGCCCCATCAAACCTAGCCAACACTGGGCTATATTTATTCAGCCCCGAGGTCAGGGAAGTCTTTAAAGAGAGCAAGATTCAGGAGCTCATGCATAAAAATAAGCGGTTAGATTTCGGCTACGATTTTATACCATACCTAATAGAGGCCGGTCGTCCTGTTTACGGCTACATTTTAAGCGGGGTCTGGTATGATGTGGGGACGCCGGAGAGATATTTAGAGACCGTGAGGGGGATTTTGGATGGTAGGTTGAGGGCTCTACAAGACTTTGGAGGAAGAGTATCGGAGGAAGAGAGGATATGGGTGCAGGGTGAAAGCCCGGAGGCCCTTCGTAGGAGGGAGGAGATTATAAGGAAGATAAGGGAGGGGAGGATAGAGGTTGAGGGTTCGGTTCTAATTGGGAGGCACTGTGAGATATCTGATGGCGCCAGAATAGTTAACTCGTGTATAGATAATTATACTAGGATTGGTAGAAACGCCTTAATAGAGAATTCGGCGGTAATGGATAGATCTTTTATCGGTGAGAACGCTGAAGTGAGAGACAGTATAATCGGGAGACATGTTACGGTGAACTCAAGCCAGACTGAGAAAACTAAGATACTTAACATATCAGTTATCGCAGACGATGTGTCAATTGACGCCGGATGCGAGATAGTATCTACAAAGATTTATCCACATAAGCATATCCATAAGCAGACGCTTTACGACTCAGTTATTTAGATCTCTCACCTACTAAACTTAAAACATGCCGGTAGCCTACTTTTCAAAACGCTCCGCTGCCTAATGGCTACATTGATGACTAGTTTTTTGGAAATATTCGTTTAGCAGCCTCGGCACCTCTGTATCTTTTTTAATTGCTCTTATAGCATCCACTAGAATCTCAACCATTCTCTCTACAAGCAGCTCACCTTTCTCTCTCGTGGCATACCTAGGGTCGCCGACATATAAATCAACAGCGTACGCCTGCCAGTCAAAAGCGGTCTCAATCCCCCTAGGCAGCCCGGTTTTTCCAAGCCTAGCCTCCCTCTTCACATTATCCATTTTTATGTGGTCACCGAAAAGGAAAAGCCCGATGCTCGTCTCTATTTCGCAAGCGTGACCGTATTTTCTTCCCTCGCTCAGCCTACTAGCTAGATCATCGAATATCTCCCAAGGCGCGATGATCGCGTAAACCACATAATCCTTCTTCTTAGCTTGACACTCTCTAAGAAAAACCCTTAAGAGCGAGGCGTTTCCGCCATGCCCATTAACAATTAAAATTTTCTTGAAGCCGTTTCTCGCCACCTCATCACATATCTCTTCTAGGAGATCTAGAAGGGTTTTAGCCGTCAGAGATATAGTTCCGGGGAAATGCCTATTCTCGAGAACATAGGCATAATATAGCGGCGGCAACACGATAGCCTCCTCTTTCTCAGCAGCTCTTTTAGCGATTTCAAAGGCGGATATCGAATCCGTTCCTAGGGGCATATGTGGACCGTGGGCTTCAATCGAGCCGATGGGCAATATTGCTATGAGACCTCTCTCAGATGCCTCCTTCAAATCTAAACTTGTCATGTGCTCAAACAGCATTTAAACATCAACCTCCAATAATCACTTTTAAATAAACGGGTGAATTAAACTATTCTATAATAAAAGTGGATGCTGAAAAATACGTGACTTTCGTTAGAGCTGTTAGGTTACAAGTCTTTATTTATTTCATCAGAGCAGATAAGCATATATCAGGCAGCACACTACCGCTAAAATTGCGCCTATGAAGCCCCATGCAACCCAGCTGGACGAAAAGATATGCGGGAAGAGCTCGACTAGTATTGGAAAAGCTTTATAGTATAGTATGTTGGCAATAACCCCCAGTATGAAGCCTGTAAGACTTATAGCGAATAATGTGAGCGCCACTCTAGATCTCTGCCCCATGCAGATCCCCCTCCAAAATTAATCTAGCCGAACTTCTCACGCTCAGCTTCAGCGGCGGGCTTTGAAGCCACCAGCTCTGGGAACTTCTCTCTCGCTCTCTCCTCAGCTACTAAAGCAGCTTCGTCAAGTATCTTCTGAGCCTCTTCGCTTGTAGCCTCTAAGCCGAAGCCTACTCCGGAGACCTGCCCTGACTCGATCATCACCTCGTCGAGCAAGCTTATTATCGCATCTATTTCACGCTCAGCGCTCGGCATAACGCTGGCTATGCCGGAGCGGACATCTTTTAAGATTTCTATTGCCGGCGCTATGGCGGCTGCCACATTACCTACAAATGTTATTGTGCTTAGTCGTAATGAAACCCTTTCGAGGGCTAGCTTAGCGTTAAGCATAAGATTTATTGTTTTCCTTAACTCCGCAAGCTCATTAGCGTACATTGTTGCTCTTTTCAAATCATGGTTTGAGTAGGCATCGACAACATGGGAGAAGAGGGATTTATCCCTCTGATTCATACTGTTTATAGCGCCCTCAAGCGCTTGAACCTGCGCCTCTATACGCTTAGTTGCCAGCGAAATCTTATATTTCATTGGCTGCTGCGGTTTAACAGCGCTCACAATTCTACCCATTATGTTGCCTTCCGCTCTCCCTTCCCAATCCTTACTAAATTTCGACATCTGTGACCACGCAAAAGTGGTGGTATGTCGAGAATATTTGAACCTTACTATTATTGTAGTATCTACACATCTAATATATTGCATCACCCTATCGCTTTCATCCCACGTAATGTTGTTTTAAATCGAGAAATATTGAGGGTTAGAAAAGCCGCATATAGCATCCAATATCTAAAACTTAGCTTCTTAATACCCCCTCAGATTTAAGTTCCCTTAAAGCCTCATAAAACTTCTCCACAGTCATCTCAAGGTCTCTTCGCGTGTGTGCAATCGACAGAATAAACCTTGAACCCATTGGATGAACACCTCTATTTATCAACGCTTTCTCCAAAACACCTGTTATCCTCAGGCTTTCCTCCCTCTTCTTCTGAAAATTCACATAGCTCTCTATGTCTGACACATTTAGGTCATCTGGATTTATCCCGAATCCAACATAAATTATCGATGGGGATGCGCCCCAAACCAATCCATCAACACGGTTATCTTCGATCGCATCACTTAAGCCACGCCTCAGCATCTCACTCTTCCTATCGATCTGCGGGTGAACCTTACCTTCAAGTATTAAGCCTAAACATACGTTGCCGGCGGCTGCAGAGATGGGATTAGCGTTAAATGTTCCGGGATGGCTTATCCGCTTAAAGTCACGCCTACCTTCAACCCTAAAATCAAGCATGCTTAAATACTCTCTTCCCCCCGCGACCGCTCCACCAGGATAGCCTCCGGCGAGAATCTTGCCGAGCGTAGATATGTCGGGTATTACACCGTAACGCTCCTGCGCTCCGCCAGGAGAATCCCTAAAC
>JAOAJJ010000105.1 GCA_026414245.1 Candidatus Bathyarchaeota archaeon | reverse complement strand
CACCCAAACCAATAGAAGAAATAGAGAAGGAAACCGGGACAGAAGAAAGCACCAAAGAAGAGAAAAGCAGCAACTAGCGTCCGACGCCAGATAAGTATTGAGCGTTTTCATTAGGCTTTCAGTGAGCTGGTTTTACAGCCACCATGACTTCAAGCATTAAAATTAATTATAAGCCCTTTTATAGTCACGCAAAACAATTCCTTGAAAAATCTTCGGACAATCCTCTTCTTTAAAGAGGAGGTCTTAGAGATGTTGCGTTTCTTAGCTTAAAGGCTTATGCACGCTAGACTTCAGAGGAAACGAGAGACAAAAAGTCCGCGGCGTATGGAGTCAAAAAGGAGCAAATTTACTGAATGTTAAAGGCATTGGAGGATGATAGATTTTTAGGCTCCTAAGCCCTCTATATTTATGGATGGAGGTTTTGGGAGGTGGCCGGCTCAGATAAGTCGGCTCTCGAAGGCTTCACTGTAGCTATATTCGGCTCAGCTAGGATAAAGCAGGGCAGCGAAATCTACTGGGAGATATATGAGTTAGCTAGGTTGATAGGTGAGGCTGGAATGAACATAGTTACTGGAGGAGGGCCGGGCTTAATGAACGCGGCAAGCGAAGGGCATAAGGCTGGACGCAGAAATAGCGAGGCTAAGGCTATAGGTTTGAGGATTAAGCTGCCCTTCAAGGAGGTTGAGTCAAGCCACCTGGACATTAAAAAGGAGTTTGATAGGTTCTCCCATCGCTTAGACGAGTTTATGAGCATAGCGAACGCCGTGGTTGTTGCGCCGGGCGGGGTCGGAACGCTCCTCGAACTCGCTTACACATGGCAGCTCCTACAGGTTAAGCATATATCAAATATTCCAGTAATATTGCTGGGCGAGATGTGGCTGGACTTCCTAGAATGGATTAAAAAGTGGCCATTGAAGCATGGTTTAATGGACCCAGAGGACGTTGCCCTACTACACTTGGCCAAAAACATTCAAGAGGCATTGAGAATAATAATGGAGACTTATCAGAAATATGTAAACGCAAAGTCCAGCTGAGATGGATTAAAAATAAATGAATCTCCAATCAAGTCTCTTAAAACGCCGCTAAGCCATTTACCGAATAGATCGCTCCTCTCTCTAACCCAAAAATCCCTCCTTCGATAAATCTATGCAGAGTATGTTTCCTCCAAACCTACAATGCCATACAGGCATTTCCTCTTTATAGATACCCTTACCCATAATTATGAAGGAACAAGAATGAATTTTACTGAATTCCACTAACACGCCATTTGCCTTAAAATGAAGAAGACGCATGCCTCGGAGCTTGAATCATTAATCAGAGGCCTTTTAAACATTTAGAGGTGAGTTCTTCCAGCCGACATATACATAACCTTTTAGAGAAACAAGACTCTAAACCTCTCAACAATGTTTAAATGTGTAGGGATTTGAACCCTCGACCTCGGCGATGCTAACGCCGCGATATATTGGGCTGACCTACTGCCCATCTGAGCCTTATGTGAATTCATCAAACTTATTTTTAGAGAGATATTTTTAAGGTTTTACCGCATATTGTTTTCCAGGGGGATCTAGTGTATGGGGAAGAGGATCGGTTTCATTGGTTTGGGGATTATGGGTAAGCCTATGGCTATAAATCTACTGAAAGCCGGGTATCCTTTAACCGTTTGGAATAGGACTAGGTCCAAGATGGATGAGCTCATTGCCATGGGGGCCTACGGTGCCAGCTCGCCTAAGGAGGTTGCTGCGCGCTCAGATGTCGTCATAACAATGGTTGCTGATTCACCGGATGTTGAGGAGGTTATACTTGGGCCCGATGGTGTGATCTATGGCGCTAAACCGGGCTTAATAGTTATAGACATGAGCACGATATCGCCTATCGTTACGCGTAGAATATCTGAGGAGCTTGCTAAGAAAGGTGTCAGGATGCTTGATGCGCCGGTGAGCGGAGGCGAGAAGGGAGCTAGAGAGGCCACCCTATCTATAATGGTTGGTGGACCGAGGGACGCTTTTGAAGAGTGTTTTCCAATATTTGAGTCTCTTGGTAAAAAGATTACTTACATGGGTCCAAGCGGGATGGGTCAGATCGCTAAGCTCTGTAATCAAGTGATATGCGCCCTAAACATACAGGCTGTTTGCGAAGGACTTATGCTGGGTGCTAAGGCTGGACTGGACTTGAAAAAACTTTTAGAATCTGTCTCAGCTGGCGCTGCGAGCTCATGGATGCTGATAAACCTTGGGCCTAAGATGATAGAGCGGGACTTTAAGCCTGGATTTAAGATAAGGCATCAGCAGAAGGATTTACGTTTAGCTTTGGAGCTGGCAGCTGAATTAAATTTACCGCTGCCGGGAACAGCCCTAGTTCATCAGCTCTTAAGGATTGTCGAGGCTGAGGGTCTAGGTGAGGAGGGGACGCAGGCGGCGATAGTTGCCATGGAGAAGATATCTGGAAGAAAATTATCTGAAGGAAGACCGTAGCCGATCTTCCAAACTAGGCATTATTCAAGTCGAGCTAAAACTTGACGATTAAAAATCTTTTGAAGATGCTTTCGGGAAACTTGCATTAAACCAGAAAAGATATATCGATCTATTAGGCTACTTACTTAATCCATCATATAATTACAATAGATTGAAAATCGGCGTTTAGAGGCCGAAGAACATGTATAAAATAGTTGAGAAGAGGGAGATTGCGCCGAGAATCAAGTTAATGAAGGTTTTAGCCCCGGAAGTGTCTAGGAAAGCTCAGCCGGGGCAGTTCATTGTTTTAAGAGTTGATGAGAGGGGGGAACGTTTCCCATTAACAATAGCTGACTGGAACCCTAAGGATGGAACAATCACCTTAGTCTTTCTTGAAGTCGGCGTTTCAACCAGAAAGCTGGGGGAGCTTAATGAGGGTGATACTATATTAGATATCCTTGGGCCGCTTGGCAATCCCACAGAAGTGAGGAATTACGGCGTCGTATGCGTCGTGGGAGGCGGCGTAGGGATAGCGGCCGCCTATCCAATAGCACGTGCATTTAAAAAGTCCGGCAATAGGGTTGTTTCCATAATAGGTGCGAGAAGCGCTAACCTATTGATTTTCGAGAGGGAGATGGCGGACTTTTCAGATGAGCTCTATGTTTCTACGGATGATGGGACAAAAGGACACAAGGGTTTCGTGAGCGATGTTCTAAAAATGCTTCTCCAAAAGGAATATGGGTTTAACATGGTTTACGCTGTAGGTCCAGCTGTGATGATGAGGGCGGTAGCTGAGGTTACTAGGCCTTACGGCATTAAGACGATTGTTAGCTTGAACCCCATTATGGTGGATGGAATGGGTATGTGTGGTACATGTAGGGTTACGGTTGGTGGTAGAGTAAGATTCGCATGTGTAGACGGACCGGAATTTGACGCCCATGAAGTAGATTTCGGAGAGCTAATAAAGAGGCAGACGGCGTTCATTCAGGAAGAGAGAGCCGCTCTGGAGTATTGGGAGGCTAACCGAAGGGTCTCTAGAGGTGTATAGTTTTATGAGTGCATGGAACCGTTTTAAGGCAGTTCCGATGCCGAAGCAGCCCCCTGAAAAGAGAATACGCAACTTTAACGAGGTTGCCTTAGGTTACAGTGAGGAGCAGGCGATGCTTGAGGCTGAGAGATGCTTACAATGTAAAAATCCTCAATGTGTTTCAGGATGCCCCGTTGAAATAGACATACCCGTATTCATCAAGCTTCTGAGGGAAGGAAAATTCAGAGAAGCCATACGCAAAATTAAGGAGAAAAACAATCTGCCGGCAATTTGCGGGAGAGTTTGCCCCCAGGAAGAACAATGCCAGAGAAACTGCGTTCTAGGGAAGAAGGGCGATCCAATCCAGATTGGCAGGCTAGAAAGGTTCCTCGCCGACTGGGAGCTAAGCCATGGCGTCGAGATACCGGAGAAGCCGCCATTCACCGGCAAGCGCATAGCTATTGTAGGCGCCGGGCCAGCTGGATTAACAGCTGCTGCAGACCTAGCCAAGCTGGGTCATGAAGTCACCGTCTTTGAAGCCCTTCATGAGCCGGGAGGCGTCCTGATCTATGGTATTCCAGAGTTCAGGCTTCCTAAGCGCATTGTTCGGGCAGAAGTCGACTATGTGAGGAAGCTTGGCGTTACAATAAAGACGGATACTTTGATCGGCAGGCTCTACACGATCCAAGATCTTTTCAACGAGCATAGTTTTGACGCAGTATTCATTGGAACTGGTGCAGGCCCACCGATATTCATGGGGATACCGGGCGAGAACCTATGCGGCGTATACAGCGCAAACGAGTTTCTTATACGCGTCAACCTAATGAAAGCATACTTATTTCCGGAGTGGGATACTCCAATTAAAGTTGGAGATAGGGTGGCGGTTATCGGAGCTGGAAATGTAGCTATGGATGCTTCAAGATGTGCTTTAAGGCTTGGGGCAAAAGAGGTTCATATAGTTTATAGGCGGTCTAGGGCGGAAATGCCGGCTAGGGAAGAGGAGGTTGAGAATGCTGAGGAGGAGGGCATAATATTCGATTTCTTAACGCTGCCGGTGGCTTATCATGGGGATGAGAGGGGATG
>JAOAJJ010000104.1:2287-4610 GCA_026414245.1 Candidatus Bathyarchaeota archaeon | reverse complement strand
GCGCTAGGCATAGATCTGAAGACTGAGGCTATGGTTAGACTCACAAGCGAGCCCGGAGTTATAGAGGGTAAAGTTCTTTCAGACCCCTCTGAGAAACCTATATTGATTGAAAAGGTTGTGAAGCGGGTTTTAAGACACTTCAAACTCGAAGACCAGTGCGGCGCATACGTCGAGACCCAGTCTAACATACCGATTGCGCGTGGATTAAAGAGCAGTAGCGCTGCAGCCAACGCTCTGGCGCTCGCCACAGTGTCAGCTATAGGGGAGGAGGCTGACGATTTAACAATAATTAATATGGGGGTCGACGCTTCGATAGATGCGGGAGTAACCGTGACAGGAGCCTTCGATGATGCTTGCGCATCATACTTCGGGAACATCATATTAACAGACAACTACAGCAGGAAGATTCTCAGAGTCTTTCAGCCTGAGGAGGATTACGCGGTCCTAATCCATGTGCCCCCCTCAAAAGCTTACACCTCTAAGTCGGATGTGGGTAGAATGAAGATAATAGCCGGTGAAGTTAAATCGCTACACAAGATGGCGCTTGAAGGCGACTACTGGCACGCCATGACGCTTAACGGGCTCATCTACTCCGCAGTCTTAGGCTATGATGCTAAAATCGCCGTCGACGCATTAGCCGCTGGAGCTGTGGCTGCAGGGCTCTCTGGTAAGGGTCCAGCCGTCGCCGCCATTGTCCCTGTAGATAAGGTTAGCGAAGTATATAGCGTCTGGGAGAAATATGGTGGGGAAATTATCGGCGCCAAGATAAACCGTGAAAAAGCTCATGTAATATAATCGCGTTAACTGGGTGAGCGTGTTGACGGATCTGGTTATAAGGGGAGGGGCGCTTCTCTCCGGGTCGATTAGAGCGCCTCCCTCAAAGTCCTACACCCATCGAGCTATAATATCGGCTTCCCTCTCAAACGGTTTATCTGAAGTTCGTAACGCTCTCCTATGCGATGACACGCTAGCTACTATAGAGGCATGTAGGAAGATTGGGGCGGAGATAAATGAATCCGATAACGAAACGCTTAGGATCCTAGGTTCACCTAAACCTAAAACCCCTGAAGACGTGATAAACTGCAGAGACTCCGGCTCAACGATAAGGTTTATGACACCGATATGCGCGTTGGCCGATGGGATCTCAGTGCTTACTGGGGGGAGAAGCCTTAGGAATAGGCCTATGGGGCCCCTTCTTGAAGCTTTAGGTCAGCTGGGCATTAAATGTTATTCAACTCGTGGTGACGGTAGACCGCCAATAGTTGTTTTTGGCGGTGGGATAAGGGGCGGTAGAGCTGTTATTAGGGGTGATGTAAGCTCTCAGTTTATAACAGGGCTTTTATTCGCATCCCCGATGGCTGAGAACGATACGAGTATAGTGCTTTCAACACCCTTGGAGTCTAAGTCATATATCGACTTAACTTTAAGCGTTCTTGGAAAGCATGGAATATTGGTTGAGGTGGGGCAGGGGTCTTTTCATATACCTTCAGGGCAGGAATATAAGCCCTACAACCACTTTATTGAGGGAGACTACTCATCGGCAGCCTTCCTCCTAGCAGCGGCAGCCATAACAGGGTCACGGATAAGGGTTGAAAACCTCTTTAGGGATTCGCTTCAAGGTGATCGGCTCATAACTAAGATACTCGGCGAAGTCGGGGCTGAGGTGAGAGTCTACGATAATTTTATTGAGGTTGAGGGTTCGGGAGAGCCATTAAACCCCATTAACATCGATATGAGAGATAACCCTGACCTTGTCCCGGTATGCGCTGTGCTGGCATGTGTGGCTAGGGGGGAGTCCGTTATAAGCGGGGTTAGGAGACTTAGATTTAAGGAGTCTGATAGGGTTGAGGCGCTGCTGGCTGAGTTTTCGAAGATGAACGCTGACATAAAAGCCCTAGACGATAGCTTGGTAATCCGCGGGGTGAGGAAATTAAGGGGTGCTGATATAGATCCTCATGGAGACCACCGTATAGCTATGGCTTGCGCCGTATTGGCTCTGGTGGCTGAGGGGGAAACAGTTATACATGATGCTGAATGCATAAATAAATCCTACCCAGATTTTATCAGGGATATGCGTCTCCTAGGAGTAAAAGCCCTTGAACGGTAACTCCATCGGTAAGTCCCTCATCCTCACATGTTTCGGTGAGAGCCATGGAGCCTACATAGGAGCTGTTTTAGACGGATGCCCAGCTGGCTTACCGCTCAGCGAATCAGACATTCAAGTTGAGCTGGATAAGAGGCGCCCAGGAATAAGCGGGATAAGCACCCCTAGGAGAGAGGAGGATAGGGTTGAAATAATATCCGGTGTTTATAGGGGCTACAC
>JAOAJJ010000104.1:0-2277 GCA_026414245.1 Candidatus Bathyarchaeota archaeon | reverse complement strand
GATGTGTATAAGAGACAGATCTATGATAGTTAGGAATAGGGATGTTGACTCAAAGCCCTATGAAAACATTATGTTTAAGCCTAGACCCGGTCATGCAGACTATGCTGCTAGAATCAAGTATGGCGGCTACAATGACCCACGGGGTGGTGGAAGGTTTTCTGGTAGAATAACCGTCGCTTATGTTATGGCTGGAGCTGTGGCTAAGAAAATTCTAAGCCTCATCGGGGTTGAGGTTCTAGCCCACGCTGTGCAGATCGGCTCTGTGAGGGTTGAGGGTGAAGTCCCCTATGATGAGGTTAGGAGAAACGTTTATATGAATCCGGCTCGATGCGCTGTTCCGGAACTAGCCCAGAGGATGGTTGAGGAGATTCTAAGCGCAGCTGGAGAGGGCGACAGTGTGGGCGGCGTAGTTGAGGGTATTGCTCTTAATGTTCCAGCTGGGCTGGGTGAGCCAGTATTCGATTCGCTGGACGCGGATATAGCGAAGATGCTGTTTAATATACCGGCGGTTAAGGGCGTCGAGTTCGGCGCAGGCTTTAGGATAGCGTCCATGAAGGGTTCTGAGGCAAACGATCAGTATGCCATTAGAGATGGGAAGATTGTCACTTTAACGAATAATGCCGGTGGAATAATAGGTGGGATATCAAACGGCATGCCGATAAAGGTTAGGGTTGCCTTCAAGCCCACACCATCCATATCGAAAAGGCAGAGGACAATAAACCTAGAAAAAATGGCTGAAGAAGAGATTCAAGTGGCTGGGAGACATGACCCATGTATAGTTCCGAGAGCCGTCCCAGTAGTCGAAGCATGCCTAGCATTCACAATAGCAGACCACGCGCTGAGAGCTGGAAGAATACCGAGAGTTATTAAAAGCCTATAATTTGTATTTTATGCCAATCTTTAACTATTTCCCCATTCTTTACAGCCTAGCCCTCTCTCCCTCCTCCGCCATTTCGGTTAAATGTAAAATGTAATAATGATGTGATTATGAAGGGGGATTCGCCCTCAATTCATTAGCCAGCGGGGTTTCCCTCGAGATAATTTACCGTGATATAGGGTATTCGCCTCTATTTCAGCTAAATATTTGAGGGAAATCCGCTTTAATTCAGCCTTGCACCTGTGTCTGCCTCTTTTTCTCTTCGAGTCTCTTTATGTAGTCTAACGTTGACTTGACTAATGATATTATTTCATCATCCAATTGGTCTGTTTGAATTGAAAAGATGTGTTCACCATATCGGATTGAAAGCACTTTAGCTCCAGGAGCTTCGGAAACAGCTGTTACTTCTTTCTTTTCAAAAATTTCTGATGGAGCTGATGGGATTTGCGCTTTAGTTTGCTCAGCTAGAGACAGATAAGAGGAAACTCTCCTATAAATTCTGCTGATTTTCCCCACTAATTCGGGAATTTTTGGTAAATCTACTAAGGCTCTATCTCTTAAAAAGACTCTTAGCTGCTCTTCAGTTAATTTGCACCATATTGGTTGAAGAGGTCGACGAAGAGCTGTATATTTCTTATGGCATCTCGTTTAGCTACCGCTATCTCATCAGGAGAGCCGAAGAGGATCTTCTTCACTAAATCCGTCATCTCGATATTTCCATTTCGATATTCAATCAACCCATACATAGCTAAAGACGCAAAGAAACTTAATGTAGCGCCGCTTTTTGGCGACATGCCGATAATTTCAGCCGCAGTCTCCTTCTTAATAATGCTGCTCTTACTCACTTCATAAATCTTCCTTAACCTCTCTATGCAGACGTCTAAATCGTATGCGGGATACTCGTATTTTCCGGCTTTAGGCATTCCCCTCTCCCTTTTGCTGCGCTAATTTCTCTACTAATTACTTTACTGCTTTCACCTATAAAATTTCACTTTTCTCTTCTCCGGGATTCTCCTTCAATGCGATTTGCAGCCATTCTAAAGAGAGCTGTTCAACTCGAATAACTCGAATAGTTAAAATAATGCGCAATGGGGGATTAGGGCAGCTTCTCTACATACCCTTTAAGCTTCTCCGCAAGTGCTCTACGGCTTCTCTTACATTTTGGAAACCGTATTTGATTTCATTGTGTTCTCTTCTCAGCGCTATAACGTCCCTTTTCACTTCCTCCGGTTTTCGTTTACCCTTAATCACATCAAGCATGAGGTCGCATAGATACTTTACGTCGCTTTCATCGAAGCCTCTTCTAGTTATGTCTTGGAAGCCTATTCTTATGCCAGACGGGTTCTCACGGTTGTTCTGATCGTCGTATGGCAGAATATCTGTCTCTTATACACATCTGA
>JAOAJJ010000103.1 GCA_026414245.1 Candidatus Bathyarchaeota archaeon | reverse complement strand
TAATGCAACAGGGCTAGAGATCCTGGGAAGGAGGATGCGTGAAGTCCGCTTAGAGATCGAGTTTAGGCTTAGGGAGCTTAAGGGAGGAAAAGATGGGATTGAGGTAGATTTAGAGAAGACGGTTGAGTTTCAAGATGAACGAGGAGTAACAGCGGTCTTAAGGGTAACCGTCAGAAACACCTGCAATATCACGGTGACTTTCCCGAACTCCGCGTTTGGAACCATAATTGAGAGAGAAAGAGATGGAAGATGGGAGTTTTATTATTCACCAATATCACTACAGGTTCTTGTAAGCCTTGAGCCCGGCGAATCCGGGGAAGTGGAGATAAGGCTTACAACAGCCGAGCCCGGCGATTACAGGATAGTGGTGCGCGCATTAAGTAGAGAGGGGCTTCAGACAGTGGCCACAAAATATTTTGAGCTACCCTAAACTAAAAGGAAATCTCCGCTTTTCTCCGCTATTTTAATTCGACGACATTTTGGAGCCCAACCTTCTTAACGCGGACAACTCCCCGTTTTTCTAGGCGCTTCACTAGGCGCCACATACTCGTTCTCGGTATGTGTGGGAAATTCTCCCTTAACTCAGCCTCTAAAACTCTTCCACCCTTATCCCTAATGAAGCGGACGACTTCAGCCTCCTCATCACCTAAGGCTTCCTCAATCCTTCTCCGCCTTAAGTAGAGGATCGTTATGGTGGCCGCGCATATAATTACTGCTGCAGCCGCAATGTATCCTATCACCGGTATCCATGTAACCCGTAAAGGTGGATGTGTTGGAGGGGGAGGTGGCGTCGGCGGCTGTAAAGGTATCTCGTAGCTTATTTCCCAATATCCGGGGCTTAAATCCACCTCGAGGCGGCTGCCAACAGCTCTTATGGCTAATATGGCTAACGGATTGCTGATGTACATTATTGTCGCGTTTTCTGGTAGGATAAGGGTTAGCTCGAAGGGCGCTGTGAAGTTTATCGTCCAGAGCCCGAGCTCCTTATATGTTATTCCATCCGTATCGTATTCTAACGTTATGCTTGTGGAGCCTAGAGAATAAATGGTTATGTTGCCTACGCTTAAATCGTATTCTAATGGGCTGCCCCCCTCATCTACAACCATTACGTTGCTAACCCTCGGAGATAATAGTGGGAGCGTTATTAGCGGCTCATACTCATCGACCAGCAGCGTGATGTTAGCGTGAACAACCCCATCTCTATAAACCGTCAATATAGCCTTTTGAACCATATAGGTCTCCTGAGCATATAAAGGGACATTTAAAAGGATTATTGATGCCAGGATAAAGCTTAATCCCTTCAACAGAGCGCTCATACCTACCACCTACCATAACCGCCCTTAAAAAAGTTATTATTCTAAACGAATATTAGAGGAATGAGGCATGCAATGGAATCTATCCACACAGTCAGATTCACTTTTCAATTTCTTTTAGATTTCTAGGAATCATAAATGTTTCCAGCATAATTTTCTCCAGCCCAATTGCTTAAGATTAAACAAGACGATTATCGCTTGTTTCAATATTCGAAAAAGTCTTCCCCCTCAACCAGATATTTTTTCACTAGATCCTCGTTAATCTCTATGCCTAGCCCAGGCTTCTCTGGAACATTTACGAATCCATCTTTAATTAACGGCTTTTCTAACCCTTTAACAAAATCCTCCCATTGAGATACATGCGCAGCATGATGCTCGAAAGCTATGAAGTTCTTCGGCATAGCTGCAGCGGCATGAACATTTGCCACGAAAGCTATTGGGAGCCCATAATTATGCGGAGCTATGAGCACACCATATAAATCAGCAAACTCAGCTATCCATTTAAGCTCATATATGCCGCCGACATCAGAGACATCCGGAGCCACTATGTCAACGGCATGCTTAGCCACTAAGTCCCTAAAACCATACCTCAGAAAAATCTGTTCACCGGTGAGTATGGGTGTAGTGGTTCTCCTCGAGAGAAGAGCGTAAAGGTAGACCTCGGTGTACGGCGAGTAATCTCCAGTAAGTAGATCCTCAGCCCACATTAAGTTATATGGCTCAAGAGCCCTCGCCAACCTTAAGGCTGAAGGAAAACTCTGCCCTGGACCGCAATCTAACGCTAAGCTTACCTCATCACCTAAAGAATCTTTCAGGGCATCCACTATAGCTATCTCAGACTTAAGTCCACGCTCAGTTACATGGCCTTTAGTTGGGTAGGTTGGTTCAGCTTCAAGAGAACCGCCCCTAACGCTTAGAAGCTGCTTGCCGTGAAACCCTATATCGAATTTTAGAATAGTGAAGCCTTCCGGCAGCGACTTCATGCGTTTAGCCTTCTCAGCGTAGGCTTCTGGCGTATATACTGATGCTGGATCACTTGGATCTAACTGCACCCCTACTCCGCAATCACAGTAGACCCTAACCTTTTCACGCATCTTTCCGCCTAAAAACCTATATACCGGTAGGCCGAACGCTTTCCCAGCTATATCCCACAAAGCCATTTCAATAGCGCTAACCGCCGACCCCCAAGGTTTAAAGCCGCCCATATACTGGATATATGACATGACTTTACCAACATTGGTTGGATCCTGCCCAACCAAATAATTTTTTAGGCGCATTACGTGTTCTCTTGGGCAATGTGCTTCACCATAACCGTAGACATCTTCATCTGTGTCAATACGTACAATTCCAAATCTCCCAAAATCTGGAACTCTAACCACAGCCACCTTTAAGTCTCTTATCTTCAACAATATCACTCCTTAAATCATTATCTATCTCTGCATCCAAACATTATTTATCGCCGAGTATTAAAGAATTTTCAGCCAAAACTTAAATCGACGTAAACCATGTTTAAGAAGTGAGGTTTTAAATGGAGGCTTTAAAATGTCTTTTAAAAACTATATCGAAGAAATTAAGAAAATTCCGACGGCTTCACTGTCAGACGCATTGAATCAGATGGGTTTAAATGGGACATTAAACGTTACTTTTCACCCCGCCCTAGAGGGTGTTAGGATTGCGGGGCCAGCTGTTACCCTCCTTGACTTCTATTCTACTAGGCGGGTTATCCCAATCGAGGCTATTGAAGCCATAGATAATGCTGAGAAAGGCTCCGTTCTGGTGAGGGTTATAGAGGGCGGCGAAGCGCAGGACATTGCGCTCTTCGGGGGCTTAATGTCCCTCGCATCTAAAGTTAGAGGGCTTGAGGGAGCTATTATATGTGGCGCAATAAGAGACATAAGGGAAATTAGGGAGATGAATTTTCAGGTCTTCTATAGGTTTCTCTCACCCAATACTTCAATCGGGAGAACAGAGGTAAAAGCCGTGAATGTTCCCGTGAAGTATGGCGGCGTGACGATAAACCCCGGAGACATTGTTGTTGGAGACGACGATGGAGTAGTCGTTATACCGAAAGATAAAGTTATAGAGGTCTTGGAGAGAGCTAGACAGATAGACGAATTAGAGAGGAGGGAAGCTGAAGAGTTAAGGAGGGGTAAACCGTTCTCTCAAATCATAAGGGAATACGCTAGAGTCTAACTTCTCCTAAAAAATCCTCAACCCTACTTCTTTTCGGAATCGGCTCAACAGCTCCTAAACCGGTTGTGGTTAAGGCGCCGACAGCATTGGCAAATATGCCAATATCTTCCAAGGGTTTCCCCTCAAGTAATCCTACTATGAAGGCTCCGTCGAAAGCGTCGCCAGCTCCCGTTGTATCAACCACGTTGACCTTAAAGCCGGGAATGCTAATTCTCTTTTCTCCGTCAAATATGATGCATCCTTCACCGCCCATCTTTATAACGATAAATATAGGTCTGGCAAAACCATATATTCTCTTAGCAAACTTATCCACATCCTCACCATAAAGCAGATCTATGTCCTCTCTACTTGCAAACACAATATCCGCCTTTCTTAAAGCCCCCTCAATGAAAGGTCTAGCGTATTGAGAAGACCACAATTTAGGCCTAAAATTTACGTCGAAGCTGAAGAGCCCGCCGTGCTCCTTAATGAGGTCAGCTGCCTTTAAAACGGTTTCCCTGCAGCTTTCGCTTATAGCCATTGAGATTCCGCTTGAATGAAACACCTTCAGTTTACTCAAGTATTCCGGGTTTAAATCTGAGGGCGAGTAGTGGCTTGCAGCTGAACCCTTCCTAAAATAGGTGAAATCGTGTCCACCGCCCGGTAGAAGTGATATGAAGTAGATGGCGGTGAAACCTCCCTTTTCAACTATGACTTGAGATGTGTCTACACCCTCACTACGCCAAAGATTCAAGAATGATTCGCCAAACTCGTCTTCCCCAATACGACATATATAGCCCGCTTTTCCGCCAAGCCTAGCGACAGCAATAATGAAGTTAGAAGTATCTCCGCCCCAACCCCTTTTAAATAACCGCACATCCCTAAGTTTACCCACCTCTGTAGCGCAGAATTCAACCATAGGTTCACCGAAGCTGGCGACATCAACCATTTTAAATCACTCCACTAACCCAATTATTTATATTCGGGCTAAAATTAATAACCTGATCTACTCCGCCGCCTAATTATGTTCAGTGATGACTCGATTAGGCATGAAGTGACGGATACCCCGGAAATCATCTCGGGAACAGCTATGCCAACTCCATATATGTTGGCCCAATAGAAAAGCCAGCT
>JAOAJJ010000102.1 GCA_026414245.1 Candidatus Bathyarchaeota archaeon | reverse complement strand
CTTAAACACTGCCCATACCAGTAGAGTGGAGAAACAGTTTTCGGCTACCTTAGATTTAACGAGTTTAACCATTCAACCGTTTTCCTTAGAACCTCTAAAGTATGCTCCTTTTTTGAGAACGTGTGATCCCCGCCCTTAACTATGTAAAGCTCATTCTTCTCATTTAAGCCTTTAACTCTCTCATAGGCTTTTATAGACTCCTCCACTGGTATAACTTCATCCTTATCGCCGTGAATTATCAGGATTGGAACCTTAATTTTCTCCATTACATCTAGAGGAACCACATAGTCAATGGTTTCGAAAAACGCCTTCTTCAGATACCATCCGCCGGAAAACTCTATTGGCTCGCCGGAGTCGAGTCTCCTCAGAGCCTCTTTACTCATCAATGAAAGGAGCCTTTCCCTCAGGGAACCTAGAGCTGGCGAATATAAAACTGCAAACTTAATCCTTAAGTCTTTTGAGGCTAGGATTGCCGCAACCCTGCCACCCATACTTAAACCTATAACTCCGATTTTTTCCCTGTCAACATTTCTCTGCTTAAGTAGGAATGTTATGGCTCTCTCAGCATCGCTTACCTCATCCGGCAACGTTATATCCTCGAAATCGCCATCGCTGTCACCTGAACCCCTGAAATCAAAGCGTAGAATAGTGAAGCCTGAGGCGGATAGCCCTCTAGCTATCTGGACAAAGAGCCTGTGAGCCTCACTTTTATTACCGGTGAAGCCGTGAAACATAACTATTCCAGGAACCCTCTCATAGGGCTTAATGTTTTCCGGCTTGTGGAGAACGCCGATTATCTGCTGACCTTTATTCCTAAACACTACAGGCTTAATCAACTTAATCACCCACAGTTAATTCAGTCAGACATTTAGTATAATAAAGCTTTATGATGATTTGATAGCCGCCTTCTCAAAGATCGGCTTTTAACGCGTATCCACGCTGGTTTTTATCATTTGCGGAGAAGTTTTCCGTCTCCATCCCACGGCTAACAGCGTTATAATCCAAAGAGCCACACTCGTGTATATCAGATTCATTCTCCACCTATAAAGCTCACGTTCAGAGCTCGAAAACAGCTGAAAGCCCTCGTGTCCGGCGGCTGGTCTAAACGGATAGAAGACATCCTCAATCCTCTCACCTTTAATCTCAATTTCATGTAAATTATTTGTTCCAAGCCCAAGCTGATTAGCAAGATTCAGTGTTGGCACCTTCTCCGGGTCAAAACCCATTATTGCAGAGGCTACAGCGTCGGTTGCAACCGGATTCGCTCCAACTATTAACAGGTCAAGTTTAACTGGGTCGCCGTTGTGGGGTCCTTCTCCCTCCATAGCGATTCTACCGTCGATTATTGCTAGATCGATTTTTCTAGCGTTACATAGATCAACTATTACGCCCGCCATGTATCGGTCACCCTTCTCTTCAGCCCTCTCATGTAAAATCGATTTTGTCGGGCTAGGCGGGTATCCATAGACTGAGCCGGGAGCTATACCTATAAGATTCTTCATGGTTAAAGTTACCACGGCTTGAGAGTGAGTTTTCATGCATGCTAGAGATATGAAGACGTCAGCCTCAGTAACTATGCGGTTAAATTGGAAACTGTTGAAGACGACGCCTCCAGCTGAAACATTAACCATTTCACCATAATTTAAGTCGACAAGTAAAGCTCCTGTTCTCTCAGCGACCGGTAGATAGCCTAGAGACCTAAAGTTCTCGAGAGTGTTACCTTCACCGCTTCCATCCGCAATCCAGATCACGGATGGGTCTCTGCGTTTTATAATATTGATTAACGCTTCAACTATGGCTGGATCCGTTGTATCCGGTGGCCCCTGATTTCTAACTATGTTTGGTTTAATGAGAACTTTTGATTGTAGCGGTATATGGGAGTCTACTCCACCTATAAGGTCAATTGCCTCCCTCAGCGCTTCTTCGAGAGATCGACCATTAACACGTATTAATGAAACTGTGGTCTTTTTCTCGGTTAACGTTGCCCTTTCACTTAAAACCTTTCCGGGGTCAAAGATTATGTTGGCGTAAACAGCTAGGATGGTAATTATCGCCGATAGTGATATTAAGAAAATAGATAGAATTTTTCTTCCAGAAAACTTTTGGGCGAAAAATGACACCCCTATAAATTTTTTAAGAAAGATAAGTATTGGAGCGAGGAGCGGATATATTAGAAGATAGAAACTTATAGTGGCGGAAGTCCTCTGACATGGATAGATAATCCTAGAGGGTTTAGTTCCAGACCTGAAGAGAAGCCATAAAAGGCTTAAAAACCCCAGAAAGAACGGGTTTCCCATTAAGTTTTCTAGGAATCTTTTAACCTTACTCAAGACTCTTCATCTCAACGTCCTTATAGGTGAAGAAGAAAATAAATGTTAACTGTATTATGGTTGGGATAATGCTTCCCACGCTGCTTAGGCTTCTAATATTGCTTAATTATTGTCGGCGGAAACTGGTTGTAATAAGATCGATTGGGTAAGACCTTATCTTAAGTTTCTTCTCAATATACTTCGCTAAGATGCTGTTAAATCTTCCTCCATGATATGTTAGGACTAGCTTAGGGTTACAATCACCAACAAATCTTATCAGGTTTGGGAAGTCTGCATGATCGCTTAGAGGGAAGGAATTGCGCTTAAACTTCAGAGCCCATCCGGAGACTAGTGCTGAAACATATTCTGGGCTATAGGAGGATAAATCGAGGTTTTTAGGTGCAACTATTACGGCATTTCGGTTCGAGATTAAGTCATCTACATCCCTCGACCCCATATCCACGTATTCCATCTTATAGCCATAAGCCTCATATATTCTACTGATCTTTGTGACCCTGCTATGCGAGACGACTGGAAGATCTGTGTTTTCATTGAATATTCTTATTACTTCTTGCGCATTGCCAAGCGAATCAGCTCGGAAGACTGGAATCTTCCCTTCCCTCAGCGTCCTAATCGCCCAATCAACCATGCTTTTGGCTACTATATCGTCCGGCGGGAAGATGAAGTCTGGGGAGCCGAAAGTTGACTCAATAATAAGCACGTCGCAGCTCACTGGCTCAGCTGGCTTAATAATTCTAAATTCTCTAGTGTTCATATCTCCCGTAAACAGAACAGTGCCGTCAGGCGTAGATACCTCGAATTCATAGGAGCCCAAGACATGCCCGGAGGAATGTGGTTTTATCTCCATATCGTTCAACACTATTTTTTCATTTAGAGGTAGGGGCTGCCAGTTACTTGCTTCAGCGCCATTTATCGTCGCAAGACGCATGGTTTCCTCGGAGGAGAATTTAGGCGTGTGCTTAATTTTAAAGGCATGGGAATGATCCACATGGGCATGCGTTATAAAGACGGCTTTACAATTCAGCCTCTTGGATTGAGGGTCAAAGACTATTTTAGTCTCCTCAGCCTCAACTACCACACCGTCTTCCCATCTTATCCTCAAGGAGGATCATCCATCTCCAATCTACGAGAATTAAGAATCTTCTATTTAACTCTACATATAAACTATTCCAATTATTCAAACATGTAGTTTAATTGCTGCGTTATTCTTAAGTATACCTCTCGCTGAAGGTAGCTAAGGTGTAACTAGACTTTGGCGATAATCGAAGCTAGAAACCTATCATACACGTATCCGTCGGCTGATAGACCAGCCTTCAAAAATGTAAACCTGAAAATAGAGCGGGGAGAATTCATACTCTTAACGGGTCCGAGCGGCTGCGGTAAAACAACCCTGTGTAGATGTTTTAATGGGCTTATACCGCACTTCTATGGTGGTAAGCTTGAGGGGGAAATGATAGTTGCCGGGTTAAGAACAGTTGAGCATCCGATTTACGAGCTGGCGCAGCATGTTGGGCTGGTATTCCAGAATCCAGAAAACCAGCTCTTTGCCCTAAACGTTGAGAAGGATGTGGCGTTCGGTTTAGAGAACCTGGGTTATCCTAGAGACGAGATACGTAGGAGGGTTGACTGGGCGCTAAAGGTTACCGGCATATATGATTTGAAGGATAGACCTCCCTTCGAGCTTTCAGGTGGGCAGAAGCAGCGTGTCGCAATAGCATCAGTGCTCGCAATGCAGCCAGAGGTGATAGTTCTAGACGAGCCGACATCTTTTCTAGATCCCCTTGGCGCCAAGAATATTTTGGAAGTTATCCATCAGCTAAACGAAGATTTGGATATAACAGTAATCCTCGTTGAGCATAGACTGGATTTAGCGGCTAGATTTGCTGATCGAGTAATCGTTATGAATGATGGGGAAATAGTCATGGATGATGAGCCCCGCAAGGTCTTCTTAGATGATAGGGTTAGGCTGATAGGCATCGGGTTGCCGAAGGTCGTTAAACTATATCTTCTATTAAGGGAGTCAGGCGTAGATTTAGGCAGAATCCCCCTAAGTCCCGAGGAAACATATGAGGCTGTAGTGGAGGTGCTCTCCCGTGATAGAGGTTGAGGATGTCTACTTCACCTATCCGAACGGCGTTGAGGTTTTGAAAGGGGTTTCGCTGAAAATTTATGATGGCGAGTTTGTTGCGATAATGGGTCAAAATGGTGCTGGCAAGACAACTCTAGTCAAGCATTTTAATGGTTTACTTAAGCCGACGAAAGGTAGAGTTCTAGTCGATGGAGTTGACACAAGGCATAAAAC
>JAOAJJ010000101.1 GCA_026414245.1 Candidatus Bathyarchaeota archaeon | reverse complement strand
GATATAAGGGGAGACATAGAAGAGCCCCAGCAGCCGCTGTAGGAGACATCGTGGTGGTTTCCGTTAGAAAAGGCACCCCGGACATGCGTAAAAAAATATTTCACGCCGTGATAGTTAGACAGAGAAAACCCTACAGGCGTCCTGAAGGGATATGGGTTCAATTCGAAGATAATGCCGCCGTCATCATAACCCCAGAGGGGGAGATGCGTGGATCGGAAATCCGCGGACCAGTGGCTAGAGAAGCCGCTGAAAGGTGGCCGAGAATAGCCAGCGCGGCGAGCATAATAATATAGGGGGATTATTATCGATGAAGGGTAAAACAATTAAGCCAGGTAAGCAGAGGAAAAGGCTTTTCCAGGCAGCCTACCATGCTCGTGGAAAAATCCTCTCGGCTCACTTATCAGCCGATCTTAGAAAAAATTATAATACAAGGTCTCTTCCTGTTAGGAGAGGCGACACTGTTAGAGTTCTTAGAGGCGACTATAAGGGCGTTGAAGGGAAAATCGTGAGGGTTGACAGGAAAAAATATCGCATATTTATTGAGGGCATAACGCGCCAGAAATCGGATGGAACAACAATCTTCGTTCCAATTCATCCATCTAAAGTTGAGATTATACGCTTAAACCTGGACGATAAGTTTAGGAAAAGAATATTAGAGAGGAGGCTCTTTATTGAAGAGCCTAAAAAGCTTGAGGAGCCTATAAGCGAAGGCTAAAGGTGTTAAATATGGGTAAGATGGGTGGAAGCAGGCATCTTAAGCGGGAAGTTACCCCGGCTTTCTGGCCTATACATAGGAAGAAGTATGTCTGGGCTCTTAAACCTAGTCCTGGACCTCACCCTATTGGGCGCTGTATACCTTTAGGGATAATCGTTAGAGATTTTTTGGGTTTCGCTGAAAACATGAGGGAGGCGAAGAAGATTATTGCTCAGGGTAAAATTTTAGTTGATGGAAAGGTTAGACGCGATGAGCATTTTCCCGTGGGATTAATGGATGTTGTCTCCATACCTGAAATTAAAGCCTATTATAGGGTTCTTCCTTTTAGGAAAGGTTTAATCCTTCATAAAATAGGTTTTGAAGAGGCGAATTACAAGATTTGCAGGATAGAAGGTAAGACGACGGTTGATGGAGGACATGTCCAGCTTAACCTTCACGATGGAAGAAACATACTTATACGCTGTGAGGATCCAAGTAATCCTGCTGGAAACGTTTATAGAACACTCGATACGTTGAGAATAGGGTTGCCTAGCCAAGATATCTTCGAGCATTTAAGGCTAGAGGAGGGCATGATGAGCATAATTGTGGATGGAGAAAACATAGGGAGATATGGGATCATTAAGTCTATTGAAGTCATTGAGGGGCAGAAGAGGCGTAAAAGCCTCGTAACGATAGAGGATAGTGATGGAAACATTTACTCCACGATACTAGACTACCTCTTCGTCATAGGCGATAAGGAGGCGAGAATATCATTGCCGAGCGAGGGGGAGGAGAAGTATGCTATCGGATGAAGAGGTTGAGGAGTTTAAGGCTAAGTGGCAGAGCAACCCGATGTTTAAACCCAGAGTCGATAAGGTTGTTGTGAACTGCTGCGTTGGAAAGTCTGGTGAACCACTAGAGAAAGCCATAAAAATACTTGAGGAATTAACCGGGCAGAAACCATGCTTTAGGAGGGCTAAAAAGACCATTAGAGACTTTGGGATAAGGCGGAAGGAGCCAATAGCATGCCTAGTAACTCTGAGGGGTGAGAAAGCCATAGAGTTTCTGAAGAGATCTCTAGAAGCTGTCGACAATAAAATTCCAGCAAGCTCATTTGATAATTTTGGAAACTTCGCGTTCGGCATAAGCGAGCACATCGATATACCTGGAACAAAGTATTCTCCGGAGCTCGGCATAGTGGGCATGGATGTATGCGTATCCCTATGTAGACCCGGCTATAGAGTTAAATACAGGAGGCGTGCAAGATCCAAAGTCGGCGCGAAACATAGGGTAACGGCTGAAGAAGCCATGGCTTTCATGAAAGAAGAGTTCGGGGTTAAATTGACTGAGGAGAAGAGGGAGAAGGTTAGGGGGAGGCGGAAAAGATGAGTGAGAAGAATCAGAGGAAAGTGAGGAAGATTGGTAAGGGCAGCAGACCATGTAGGAGATGCGGATCCTACGGTCCTATTATAAGAAGCCATGGTTTAATGCTTTGCCGCCAATGTTTTAGAGAGGTGGCTGAAAAGCTGGGTTTCAAGAAATATAATTGAGGTGAGCGTAAATGAGTGTGGACTCTATAGCGAATGGTTTAACCACGATCTATAATAATGAATTGAGGCGGAAAAAGGAATGCTACATAATGCCGGCATCTAAGCTTCTGGGTAATGTTCTCAGGGTTATGCAGATGCACGGCTACATAGGCGAGTTTGAGTTTATTGATGATGGTAGAGCAGGGAAGTTTAGGGTTCAGCTCTTAGGTAGGATAAATAAGTGTGGAGCCGTAAGACCCAGATACTCCTTTAAGGTTAAAGATATCGAGAACTGGGAAAAAACATATCTTCCAGCCAGAGATATAGGTATCCTCATAGTTTCTACACCCGAGGGTGTCATGTCCCACACTGAGGCAAAAAAGAAGAATATTGGAGGGAAACTTTTAGCTTACGTTTACTAAATCCGAGGCGATTACAGATGCAATTACAGGAGATCGAGGAGATTAAGAGAGAAATCAGAAGGATTAAGATACCGAAAGACGTTAAGGTCAATGTGAACAAAATGTTGGTAGAAGTCAGTGGGCCGTTAGGTCAACTCTCCAAGGATTTTTCAGGCTATCCGGTATCAATAAATGTTATAGGAGATGAGGTGGAGGTTTCAGCCCTCTGGCCTAAAAGGAGAGAGAAAGCCTATGTTGGAACTGTTGCTGCACATATTAGGAATATGATTAGGGGTGTGGCGAAAGGCTTCACCTATAAACTTAAAGTTGTCTACGCCCATTTCCCAGTATCCGTGAAGGTTAGCGGAGACAGAGTCTTAGTGGAGAATTTTATGGGTGAAAGATCTCCAAGGGTTGCGAAGATAGTTGGTAAAACCAAAGTTATTGTTAAAGGCGACGACGTGATAGTTCAGGGAATAAATCTTGAAGAGGTCAGTCAAACAGCCGCCAACATAGAGCAGGCGACGAGAATAAAAGATAGGGATCCACGTAGATTTCTGGATGGCATATATGTTTATGAGAAGCTGGAGGGGTTGGTTGCTTGACGGCTAAAAGCGAGAGCTTAGAAAAACTTAAGGATGCTGTTGAGCTGAGGGAGAAAGTAAAGCGGAGGAAGCCAGATTTTATTAGGCAGGAGAGCTGGCGATATATTCGCGTCGATGAGAATTGGAGGCGGCCTAAAGGCATAGACAGCAAGATGCGTAAGGAAGTTAAGGGATGGCCTGCTAAAGTCAAGATTGGTTATGGTGGACCAAACGCTGCCAGAGGACTGCATCCTTCAACCTATAGGGAAGTCGTAGTCTATAACGTTAACGATTTAAGTAAGATAAATCCTGAGGTGGAGGCTGCGAGAATAGCTCACACTGTTGGCGCCAAAAAGAGGGCTGAAATACTTAGAAAGGCGAGGGAGAAGGGCATACATATTTTGAATCCAGGCGTATCTATGGAGAAGAAGGGAGAAAAGACTGGAGGGGCTTAGCTATAGGTAGCCGTTATATATGGGTTTGGAGGTGCTGAGGATTGAGCTTAAGGAGCCAGCGCAGAATAGCTGCTGAGATCCTCGGAGTTGGCGAGGAGAGAGTTTGGATAGATCCAGAAAAGATTGAAGAGGTTGAAGCAGCTATAACTAGGGAAGATATTAAAAGGCTGATACATGAAGGCGTCATAAGGAAATTAAAGGATAAGGGTGTTAGCCGCGCCAGAGCGCGTATTATACATGAGAAAAAGAAGAGGGGTAAGCGTAGAGGAATGGGGAGCAGAAGCGGCGCTGCCAGCGCCAGAGCTAGCCATCAGAAGGAGTGGGTTGAGAAGATTAGGGCTTTGAGGATGAGGCTCCGTGAGCTTAAAGAGAGGCGCATTATATCCGTCAGAGTTTATAGGCAATTATACCTTAAAGCTAAAGCAGGTGTCTTCAAGTCTAAGGCGGACTTACAGCGTTATATTGAAGTGCACGGTTTAAGGAGGAAGCGATGATGGCTAAGGGGCCCGCATATAATGTTCCGTTTAGGAGGCGTAGAGAAGGTAAAACAGACTATAGGCTTAGGAAGAAACTTATAATGTCAGATCTACCTAGACTTGTAGTTAGGAAAACCAACAGGAATATAATAGTTCAGCTTGTGAGGGCGACTGTTATAGGGGATGTGGTTGTAGCGTCAGCGCATTCCCGTGAGCTGAGAAAAAAGTACGGTTGGCTTGGAGATTTAAATAATCTTCCAGCAGCATATTTGACTGGGCTGCTATGCGGTTTAAAGGCTGCGGAAAAAAATGTTGGGGAAGCCATTTTAGACATAGGTTTACATACGCCTTCAAAGGGCGCAGCCATATTTGCAGCGATGAAGGGATTTATAGACGCGGGGATTGAAGTGCCGCATGATGAATCCATACTTCCAGATGAGTCTAGAATACGCGGTGAGCATATAGCGAAGTATGCCAGGATGCTGGCGTCGGAGAAAATGGAGGAGTATTCAAGATACTTCTCTGATTACTTGG